>NZ_CAWNYS010000179.1:6440-19735 GCF_963878295.1 Aeromonas sp. HMWF014
CGAGCCAAGTCGAGCCAAGAGAAGAGTAAGGCCCCATAAAGCAAGAGGCGACCTCGGGGTCGCCTCTTGCTTTATGGGGCCAGGACAATGGCTTCAGCCAAGGCGCGTGCGCGCCGCCTCAACGGCGAATATGAAGAAGGGGAGCCAGGCTCCCCTTCTTGCACACGATGGCATTCACTGCGCCGTTACTGCTGCTGGATGACCCAGATCTGGAACGCTTTGCGGGTTTCTGTATCGGCCTTGTTGTACCAGCTCTGCAGCTGGGTCAGGGCTTCCGGGTTGCTCTGAGCCTTGCTCGGGGCAACCTGGACCGGCGCGCTGGCGGCGGCCATGACGGCGGCGCTGGAGACGGCGACCGTGGTCGGCTGGTTGAAGGCCTTGCCCATACCCAGCAGCTCTTGCTGGTAGTCACGGGTCAGTTGGAAGCCTTCGACTTTCGGCAGCACGAACTGCTCGCTGGCCACGATTTGACCGCTGCTCTTGTCTTTCAGGACCACTTTTTGATCCTTGACGAACTGTATTGCTTCGGTTTCGTTGCGTGGCTTCTTGTAATCCAGCACCAGTTTCTGATTGTCGGCGGCGGTGAAGTTGATCACCAGCGGCTCGGCGGTCACCAGCTTGATGTCGCTGCGGCTGGAGTAATTGCCTTCGAAGGCGACGACCAGCTGATGATCACCCGCCTTGATGGGGTAGGTGCTGGACTTGTCGAGCAGCTTGGGATTGATAGGCTGACCATCGATCAGCTGGACGACATAGGGGTTGGTGACTTCCAATTGGGCATCGGCCAGGGCGCTACCTGCCCACAACAGACCAGCCAGAGCCGGCACCAGAACAGTCAGTTTCATTTCATCTCCTTGAACAGTCAGGCGAGTGCCCACTGAAAAACAGGGGGTCATTTTTACAGGTTTGCCCAAGGGCAGCAATAGGCGTTTATGACGCTAGGTATTGGCCCGACAACCCACCGTTTTCTGGGTATCAAAAGGGGGGTGGGCCAGCCGGATCTTCTCCCGCAGGGGGCAAGACCTTATTCAATCCGGCGGCTGAATGGCGGCAGCGCATCGAGCAGCCCCTTGCCGTAGCGCTTGGTCAGCAGACGCCGGTCGAGTATGGTGACCCGGCCCCTGTCCGCCTCCTTGCGAATGAGGCGGCCGCAGGCCTGAATGAGCTTGCGGGAAGCCTCCGGCACCGTCAGCTGCAGGAAGGGATTGCCGCCCCGTTTTTCGACCCACTCGGCGGTGGCCTCTTCCACCGGCGAGTTGGGCACCGCAAAGGGTAGCTTGGTGATCACCAGGTTGGTGAGGTAGTGGCCAGGCAAGTCCAGCCCCTCCGAGAAGCTGCCGGTGCCGAACAGAATGCTGGCCTGGCCGCCGTCGCACTTTTGCTTGTGCAGGGTGAGCAGGGCATTGCGGGAGGCCTCTCCCTGCACCAGCAAGGAGAGCCCTTTGGCTCGCAGTCCCACCGCTACCTCGTTCATCTGCCGGTAGGAGGAGAAAAGCACCAGGCTCGCCTCCTTGCCTGCCAGCAGGCGGGGCAGGGCACTGATGAGCTCCTGGGTGAAGGCGGGGGAGCTGGGCTCATGCTCCATTCTGGGCAGATAGAGTTCGGCTTTCTGGTAGTCAAACGGGGAGCGCAAACGCAGATAGCGGGTGCCGTCGTGCTCTTTCAGCCCGACTTGGTGGCGAAAATAGCTGAACGAAGAGAGGGCTGTGAGGGTGGCCGACACCAGCACGGCGCCCAGACACCTTGACCAGAGCCACTCCTCCAGCAGATACCCGACTTCGATGGGGGAGGCGTGCAACCAGATGTCGCCATCGTCGCTTTTGGCCATCCAGCGGGCGAGTGGTGTCTTGCCCTCGGGTACATGGCGTCCCAGCATCTCCCACAGGGCACAGAAACTCTCCAGCCGCTGCAGGTGAAAACCGCTTTCCGCTAGCAGGGGCTCGGCCTCCTTGCGCCGGATCTCGCCATCCTTCAACGCCTCGCCGATGGCGCCCTGCATCCTGTCCAGTGCCCGCAGCGCCTTCTTGCTCGCCTCTTTCAGGTTTTCCGCCAGCATGGGCAGGGGGTCTGGCAGCACCCCTTCGGCGAATCGATAGTGTGCCTCACCATTGAACAGCCGGTCGTTGGCGCTGAGCCACTGCTCAAGCGCTTTCAGATCCGGTTGCAGGGAAGCCAGCGCATCCTGCAGCTTCAATTGCGGATCGAGCAGGCTGTCCTTGTTTAGCGTTCTGGCCAGCTTGCCGGCACTCTGTACCAGCTTCTCCAACCAGCGACGGGAGCCTTTGACGCTGGCCGAGGCGGCGCCGTGATCCCGGGCTATGGTGGGCAGGTGATGAGCCTCGTCCAGCACATAGAGACACTCATCGGGGGGCGGTAATATGATGCCTCCGCCCATGGTGAGATCGGAGAGCAACAGGGCATGGTTCACCACCAGCACATCGGCGGCATCCATGTCGTTGCGGGCGCGGTGGAAGGGGCAGTGCTGATGATGGCTCAGCGCCTTGTTGCAGGTGTGGCGGTCGGCAGCGATGCGATCCCAGCACAGATCCGGGATGGGCTTGGGCCAGTTGTCCCGGTCGCCATCCCATTTCCCGTCCGTATAGGCTTGCCACAGCGCTTGATAACGCTCCTTGTCAGAATCTGACGGCTTGTGCTTGCTCAGCGCCTCGAAGTTGAACTCGAAGTTAGCTATCTCGGCGCCATTGGCGGCCTGCTCCAGCAGATGTTCGCAGCAGTAGCGCTGACGCCCCTTGACCAGCATGAAACGAAACGGCAGCTCGCTGTGGCGGTGATAAAAGGGCAGGTCCTTGTGGATCAGCTGCTCTTGCAAGGCGACGGTAGCGGTGGAGATCACCAGCTTCTTCTGGGTCAGGCGCGCCACCGGGATGGCGCCCTGGGCATAGGAGAGGGATTTGCCGATGCCTGTGCCTGCCTCCGCCACCAGGATGCGACGCTGCTTGTCATATTCCCCTGTCAGGGTCTTGGCGATCTCCGCCACCAGAAAATTCTGCTCTTTGCGCGGCACAAAACCGGGTAACCCATCGGCGATTTGACGATAGGTATTGCGAATGGCGGCTTTGAGGCGGGTAGACAGCATGAAAGAAAAGACCGTTGCGGGGGGTGAAGAAGGACAGGATACCCGTAACTGCCAACCCGGGTCGAGGCATGGTGCAACGCACAGATCAGACCTCTTCTTCTATTTATAAGGCGAGTCCTCGTCACTGAGCGATAATTAACCAGAATAGGCCACTAAAGCCAGCCATTATCGCTGTAAACGTTTTCCCAAAAGGTGCAAACAATGTGCGATTCAGGTCACAAATTTTCCGCTATGACCATGCTTTTCGTAAGAAGTTCCAAGTTTTTTCATTGCGGATTGGAAAACCCGGTGCTAGTCTCGATCGCATAGTGATGCAAAGAACATCGCTAACACAGGGAATAACAACAACTTAGTGTTTAATTACAGTAGGCATTGGAAACTATGAAAAAGACAATTCTGGCTATTGCTATCCCGGCTCTGTTTGCATCTGCCGCTAACGCTGCAGTGATCTATGACAAAGACGGTACCACTTTTGACATATACGGCCGTGTTCAGGCTAACTACTACGGTGAGCACAACAAAGCTGATGCTAATGACGCTTCTGGCTACAAAAACGTTGATGGTGAGCTGATTGGTTCCTCCCGTCTGGGCTGGTCCGGTAAAGTCGCTCTGAACAACACCTGGTCCGGTATCGCCAAGACCGAATGGCAAGTTTCTGCTGAAAACTCCGACAACAAGTTTGACTCCCGTCATATCTATGTTGGCTTCGACGGTACCCAGTACGGCAAGATCATCTTCGGTCAGACCGATACCGCGTTCTACGACGTGCTGGAACCGACCGATATCTTCAACGAATGGGGTAACGTAGGTAACTTCTACGACGGTCGTCAAGAAGGCCAGATCATCTACTCCAACGCCATTGGTGGTTTCAAGGGCAAGCTCTCCTATCAGACCAATGATGACAAAGCCGTCAAAGTGACTGATATGGGTCAGGGCATCAAAGAAGTTGCCATTTATGGTCCGGATGTTAAGCGTAACTACGGTTATGCCGCTGCCGCTGGCTATGACTTCGACTTCGGTCTGGGTCTGAACGCTGGTTATTCCTATTCCGACCTGGAAAGCACCTCAAACAACCATACCGGTGACAAGGAAGAGTGGGCACTGGGCGCACACTACGCCATCAACGGTTTCTACTTCGCCGGTGCTTTCACCCGCGGCGACCTGAGCTATGACAGCTCCACTGGTGGTGACAAAGACAAGGGCCGTGGTTACGAGCTGGCTGCTTCTTACAACGTTGATGCCTGGACCCTGCTGGCTGGCTACAACTTCAAAGAAGTCAAGGTTAACTCCAGCGCTGCTGGCGCAGAGTACCAAGACCAGGTTGATGAATTCCTGCTGGGTGTTCAGTACAACTTCACTTCCAAGCTGAAGGCGTACACCGAGTACAAAATCCAGGGTATCGACAATCTGGACGACGAGTGGACTGTTGCCCTGCAATACAACTTCTAATCTAGCCCTAGTGCTGATTTAGTTGATAAACGGCCAAGCTTGCTTGGCCGTTTTGTTTTATCTATCCCCGCCTCTTTTCTCTTCTATTGCTCTGTATTTTTTCCTCGCGTTGATGCTGCGCCAGCTCACGTTGTCTCTTTTTTGTCCTTGGCTCTTCGCCAGTGAATCGCTAGATTATTCAACTCGTTGAAGGACGTTCGACAAACAGGGGAGGATGACGCTTGATTGACTTCAGTCACCCGCATTGGCGGGAACTGGCCCGCCAGCTACTGGATCACTCCCCCCTGGTGATCCGGGCTCGCCAGTATCTGCCGCTGGTGGGCCTGCTCAAGGACAACCAGTTGCTGCTCGCCCTTGGCAATCACAGCTATGAGCTGACCCCGGCCGGACGGCGCTATCTGACCCGCGAGCTGATGCTGGCCGAGATCGCCACTGCTCCCCCCGAGCCCGAGGAGTGGTTGCACGCTCAGGGCTGGCAGTTGGGCGAGCAGGTCAACGAACGGGTGCTGGCGGCACTCTATCGCAAATCAGGGGCAACGTTCAGCCCAAACGAGCAGATCGATTTCGAGGACAAGGGCATTGGGCTCTGCGCCGATCAGCTGTTGCGCTTGCGTGCGCCGCAGCCCTTCAGCCTGTTCTTCTGCGGCGGTACCCTGATCGATGCGGCGCCCTGGCTGCAGGCACTCGGCGAGGTGGCCCTGCCTGAGCGAACCCTGGCGGGTCTTGGCAAGATCCTCTGGGGAGAGGGAAACATCGAGCGGGTGATCACCACCGACAGCGTCGGAGTCTTTGCCGAACTGCCCCTTGATCCCGGCATCTTGCTGGTGTGGGCGCCCATGGCGGCGCAAGTTGCTTTGCAACAGGTAGTGGCCGCCCTGCCGCCCAATGTGCAGTGGAGCCACCTTACCTCCTTCGATCCTGCCGGGGTGGATCGGACACTGACGCTGGCCCAGCGGTTGGGCCGTCCGGCCAGCTGGTGGTTGCCAACTGCTTTTTCCCCCATAGTGTCGGCCTATGCCCAGCCGTTGGGTGATGGTCGCCCCTGGGAACCGAGCCGGATCCCCAAGTCTTTGTTGGCAGCTTGTAGCAGCTTGGTTGAGTCCAATGGTGGTTTGTCCGCCGAGGTGTGCGCACTGGCGTCAGAGTGGCATGCGGTCGGTTGATATTGCCGCAGATGTTGGTGAGAAAGCGGTTTTCCCCCATGAAGCACGATGATATAAAGAGTTGACGAAGCGCTCGCCAGATGAGCGCTTTTGTTTAACAAGCCGCTTTGCCACCCAACGAACTCAACGGAATACAGGGAATACCATGTTTGAAAAGGTTGTTGCCGCCCCAGCGGATCCGATCCTGGGCCTGACCGAAGCCTTCCGCGCTGACTCTCGCAGCCACAAGATCAATCTGGGGGTCGGGATCTACAAGGATGAGACCGGTGCCACCCCTATCCTTCACTGCGTCAAGCAAGCCGAGCAGCAGCTGCTCACCGACGAGAAGACCAAGAACTACCTCGGTATTGAAGGCAATATCGAATACGGCCGCATCGTGCAGCAACTGCTGTTCGGGCAGGACTCCGCCTTGATCGCCAGCGGTCGTGCCAAGACGGCTCAGGCGCCGGGTGGTACCGGTGCCCTGCGCATTGCCGCTGAGTTCGTGGTGCGTAACGGTCTGGCCAAGACCATCTGGATCTCCGATCCCACCTGGGCCAACCACGTGAGCGTGTTCCAGGCCGCCGGTTTGACCGTGAAGTGGTACAAGTACTACGACGCCGCGACCAAGGGGCTCGATTTTGCCGCCATGCAGGCCTCGCTTGCCGAAGTGCAGCCAGGTGAGCTGGTGCTGCTGCACGGCTGCTGCCACAACCCGACCGGTATCGACCCCACTGCCGAGCAGTGGCGCGCCCTGGCCAAGCAGAGTGCTGCTGCTGGCTGGCTGCCGTTGTTTGACTTTGCCTATCAGGGCTTTGCCCGAGGTATTGAAGAGGATGCCGAGGGTCTGCGCATCTTCGCCGAGTGCCACAACGAGCTGCTGGTGGCGAGCTCTTTTTCCAAGAACTTCGGCCTCTACAACGAGCGGGTCGGCGCCTTCACCCTGGTCAGTGCGACCAAGGCAATTGCCGACGTGGCCTTCACCCAGGTCAAGACTGTCATCCGTGCCAACTACTCCAACCCCCCGTCACACGGCGCTGCCGTAGTGACTACCATCGTCAGTGACCCGGCCCTTTATGCCGAGTGGGTGGAAGAGGTGGCGGCCATGCGGGTGCGTATTCGCGAGATGCGCGAGCTGCTGGTAGAGAAGCTGGCTGCCCTCGGCGTGAGCCAGGATTTCAGCTTTATCCGCGAGCAGAACGGTATGTTCTCCTTCTCCGGTCTCTCCAAAGATCAGGTTGAGCGCCTCAAGAGCGAGTTTGCTATCTACATCGTGGGCTCCGGCCGGATCAGCGTGGCCGGTATTACCCGCGCCAACATCGATCCTCTGTGCGAGGCCATCGTCAAGGTGCTGTAAGCGAGCCGTTATTACTCGGTGATGGATGTACTCAGTAAAAGCCCGTCAGGATCCCTGGCGGGCTTTTTCGTTCCTGCTGTGCGCACCTCATCGGTATCGTTGAACAGCAGGTGAGCCTCATTGAACAAGAACACCAATACCTGCAGGGTGACGGTTTTGCCCGGGCCGTTTGCCCGGTGATGAGGGGGTGGCGATTGGCCATGACGGGCAAGGGAGAGGGACATGAGGAGACCCCTTGTCAGGACAAGAGGGGTCCTCCTGACCTGGGGTCGGTCAGCGTACGCGCGCCAGCTTGGCCAGTTGCATCAGCAGCAGGGTGAGGGCGGCGCCGCTGGCGGCGGTCAGCACCGCCAGCAAGAGGCTGCCGAGCAGGAAGGGAGGTACCAGGGTCATGGCCTCGTGTTCCAGCCAGTGCAGGGACCAGATGAGATGAAACGGCTCCGGCGTCTTGTGCAGCACCAGGCAGCCGGTGCGGTAGGCATAGAAATACATGAAAGGGAGCGTCACCGGATTGTTGAACCAGACTGCCAGCAGGGCTAGCGGCAGGTTGAGGCTGAAGGCCAACGCCAGAGCAACGGCGATTAGCGAATGCATGGGGACCGGGATCCAGCAGGCAAAGAGGCCCGCTGCCACGGCACCACTCAGGGCCCGTGTTCCCCCCTGCCAGAGTGCGGGTGCCAGCAGGCGGTCACCAAACAGGGCGAACCACTTCTGTTGGCGTAACGTGTCCGGATCTATCTTGAAACGGGCAAACCACGGGCTCAGCATGTCCGCGCTTCCTTGCGCTTTTGCCATTGGCGTACCGTGCTGATGCGCCAGAAGGTGCGGATCAGGGCATAGCCTATCAGCGAACTCAACAAGGCGAGCACCAGTGAACCCAGCAGCAAGGGCGGGGCCAGGGTCTCGAATACCGACACCAACCAGGCCAGAGTGAACTCGATATTGATGTGCTGGGAAGGCTGGCCCAGCAACTGACAACCAGTCAGGTAGGCGCAGTAAAACAGGGGGGGCATGGTAATGGGGTTGGAGAGCCAGACCAGGGCGACGGAGAGGGGCAGATTGACCCGACAGACGATGGCACCACCGGCCGCCAGCAACATTTGGCAGGGGAGGGGGATCCAGGCCATGAAGAGGCCGACCGCGAACGCGCCAGCGGCGGATCGCCGGTTGAGATGCCACAGGTTGGCATCGAGCAGCAACTTGCCGAACAGCCGTAAGTGCTTGTGTTCCTTGAGTCTCTCTTGATCAGGCATCCAGCGTTTTATGAGTCGTTTGGGCATATTGAAACCTTGCTAAATACTTGCACCATGGATCTGCGCTTGTTGTCGTTTGCCCTGGGGGCAAGCTCCTCGTTACTCTGGCCATGGTTACCTTCATGGGAATGGGGGGGCCTGATGCTGCTGATCGCGCTCCCCCTCGCCTGTTATCGTTGCTGGCGTCTGCTGTTTCTGCTGCTCGGCATCCTCTGGATGCAGGCCAGTTTGCAGTACCGGCTCGCCTGGCTGGATCAGCTGGAGGCGCAGGTGAGCCATATCATAACCGCACGCTTGCAAAGTGCAGAGCCCGAGGGCGATAAATTTGTCCGGCTGCTGCTGCGGGTGGCATCCCTTGATGGCCAGGCGCTGACCCCGGAGCCGCTGGTCAGGATCAACGCCTACCAGGCCCTGCCCGCGCTGCCGGCGGGCAGCCGTATGACGCTGGTGGTCTCTCTTAAACCGGCCCATGGGCTGGCCAACGAGGCGGGAATGGATGGACGGCGTCTGTTGCTGGGCAAGGGGATCACCGCCACCGGTAACCTGCGCCGCATCATCGAGACGCAAGCCGCCGCGCCGGGCTTGCGAGAGCGCTGGCTAGCTGAGGCCGCCGCCAGTTGGCAGGGGCTGACCCATGCTCCCCTGTTGTCGGCACTCACCTTTGGCGAGCAGAGCGGTATCACGGATGAGCAGTGGACGTTGTTTCGCGGCAGCGGACTGACCCATATTATCGCCATCTCGGGCCAGCACATCGCGCTGGTGGCTGTGCTGGGCTGGTGGTTGGGGCGGCTGTTCGGGCTGCGCGGGGCCATACTGGTCGCCTTGTTGTTTGCCGCAGTCTACAGCTGGTTGGCGGGATTTGCGGTGGCCACGGAGCGGGCCCTCATCATGGTGCTGGTGTGGAGCCTGCTGCGCTGGCGCCGGCGAGAGTGGCCCGCTTATCGCATCTGGTTGTGGGCCTTTGTGGTGCTGGTGTTGTGGGATCCCTTCGCCCTCTACTCGGCCGGCTTCTGGCTCTCGTTTATGGCGGTAGCCCTGCTACTGGCGGCGGGTTATATGGAGGCAAAACCCGGTCTGGTGCGGCTGCAAGGCTTGCTGCTGATCGGCTTGCTGCCGCTGCAACTGGCGTTGTTCGAGGGGATAGCGCCGCTGGCGCTCCTGCTCAACCTGCTGGCGTTACCGCTGTTTTGCATCGGGATCATTCCGCTGGCGCTGATCGGCGTCCTGCTGGCGCCACTCTGGGGCTGGCTGGCCCACGGCTTGTTCTGGCTGGCGGATCTGGGGTTGCAGTGGGTGTTGTGGGTGCTCACGCAACTGGCCAGTCAGTGGCAGCTCTGGTGGCCGCTGCCGGGCTGGGTGATGCCGGTGAGCGCCCTGCTGACCCTGCTCTGGGGCGCCTGGCACGTGCCGGGGGCGCGCCCGCTACTTATTCCTGTGGTCGCGGCCCTTTTGCTCGCAGCCTGGCCCACGCCAGTGCGCTGGCAAATGCGGGTGCTGGATGTGGGGCAGGGCTTGTCTGTGCTGATCACCCGAGGGGAGCGCGGCATCCTCTATGACACCGGGGATCGTTATCCCGGTGGCTACAACATGGCGGATGCCGCTATCCTGCCGGTGCTCAACCGGCTCGATGTGCAGGTGCTGGATTATCTCATCATCAGCCACAAGGACAGGGATCACGCTGGCAACCGTCGGGCGATATTGCGGGCGCTACCGGTGCGTCATGAGCTCTCCTCGTTCGAGTTTGGCAAGCTCACCACCTTGTGCCGTCGTGGCCAGCGGTGGCGCTGGCAGGGGCTCGATTTTGTCGTGCTCTGGCCCGAGCAGCCGGGGCGTGGCCACAACAACGATGGCTGCGTGTTGCAGATAAGCGACGGCAACCGGCGCATCCTGCTCAGTGCAGACATAGAGCAGGAGGCTGAACGCCGTCTGCTGGCACTGGATCGGGGCGAGCTGGCCAGTACCCTGCTGGTGAGCCCTCATCATGGCAGTCGGACCTCGTCCACCCCGGCTTTCGTCACGGCGGTGAATGCCCGCTATGTGGTGCATAGCGCAGGATTCATTAATCAGTGGGGCTTTCCCCGTCCCGAGGTGGTGGCCCGGTATCAGCAGGCCAGTCAGTGGGTCACAGGGCTGGATGGCGCCATCCTGGTTGAACCTCTGGCTGACGGACTTGGCATTCGCGCCGAGCGCGACCATGGTCCCTGGTATCGCCGGGGCGGCGCCTGGTGGCGTCCCGTGGGCTGGCCCACGTCACCCTCTGCCATGTCCCGCCCGGACCCGCAGCTGCGAGGGGCCGCTGACCCGAAGCCGGTCAGGAAATAATCCATCATATCTATCTAAATGGAACCGGGTGTTGGCTGTCAAGATGGCGATACTGGGTGGATGCGCAAGTGTTGGCGAGGGCATTAATCCGTCATTTCCCGTTATGACTCTGGCTCTCGAGATGGCGGTGCTTGGTGGATGCCCAAGCTTTGGCTAGAATACCCCGTCATTTCCCTTATTAACGGCTATTCATGCAACAAGAAACCTCACAAGACAGCTGGCCCATTTTCAAGCGTCTGCTCGGTTATGTCCGGGATCGCAAGCTGGGTCTGGTCGGCGGCATCATAGGGATGCTGGGCTATGCCGCTGTGGATACCACCTTCGTCTACTCCATCAAGCCACTGATCGATCAGGGCCTCAATGGCAATGATAGTAACGTATTGAAATGGATGCCTTTCTTCGTGCTCGGCATCGTTGCCCTGCGTGGCTGCGCTACCTTCCTCTCCAACTATTGCATGGCCTGGGTCGGCAACCATGTTGTGATGCGACTGCAACAGCAGGTGTTCCGCCACCTGATGGCCATGCCCATGAGCTTCTTCGACCGCCAGAACACCGGCAACCTGCTGGCCAAGGTGACCTATGACGCCAGCCAGGTCTCCTCTGCCGCCAGTTCAACGCTGGTCTCGCTGGTGCGGGAAGGGGCAACCGTGGTCGGTCTGCTCGGTCTTATGTTCTGGCACTCCTGGCAGTTGTCGGTGATCTTCCTGGTGGTGGGCCCTTTGGTGGGCATTCTGATTGGCCTCATCAGCCGTCGTTTTCGCAAGATAAGCCGTCACATCCAGCAGGCGGTGGGTGACATCACCACCTCGACCGAGCAGATGCTCAAGGGTCACAAAGAGGTGCTGATGTTCGGTGGCCAGCAGGTCGAAGAGAAACGCTTCTTCTGCGTCAGCAACCGCATGCGCCAGCAGACCATGAAGATGGTCGCCGCCGATGCCATCGGCAGCCCCATCGTGCAGATGGTGGCCTCCATTGCCCTGGCCGTGTTCCTCTACGTGGCCACCATAGATTCGGTCAAGGCGACCCTGACTGCGGGTACCTTCACCGTCATGGTCACCTCCATGATGATGCTGCTCAAGCCACTCAAAAGTCTGACCGACGTGAACAACCAGTTCCAGCGCGGTATCACTGCCTGTCAGAGCCTGTTCGGTCTGCTCGACACCTCCCCGGAAGAGGATACCGGTACCCGTACCCTGGATCGTGCCCGTGGCGAGATCGAGTTTCGCAACGTCACCTTTACCTACCCGACCAAGGACATGCCAGCGCTGAACAACGTCAGCTTCAAGGTGGAAGCGGGTAAGTCCGTGGCCCTGGTGGGGCGTTCCGGCTCCGGCAAGAGCACCATCGCCAGCCTGTTGACCCGTTTCTACGACGTAGAGCAGGGCGAGATCCTGCTGGATGGTGTCAATATTCGCGAGTACCGCCTGAGCGAGCTGCGCAAACAGTACGCTCTGGTCTCCCAGCACGTGCACCTGTTCAACGACACGGTCGCCAGTAACATCGCCTATGCGGCGGAAGAGCGTTACAGCCTGGAAGAGATCCAGCAGGCGGCCCGTATTGCCCATGCCGACGAGTTCGTCAGCAAGATGACGCTGGGTTACGAGACCGTGGTCGGTGAAAACGGAGCGTCACTGTCCGGTGGTCAGCGTCAGCGTATTGCCATTGCCCGTGCCCTGCTGCGCGATGCCCCCGTGTTGCTGCTGGATGAGGCGACCTCGGCGCTCGATACCGAGTCCGAGCGTCACATCCAGGCTGCCATCGACGAGCTGTGCAAGGCGCGCACCTCGCTGGTGATCGCTCACCGCCTCTCCACCATAGAGAAGGCGGACGAGATCCTGGTGATCGACGAGGGCCATATTGTCGAACGTGGCAACCATGCAGTCCTGATGGCCAACCAGGGCACTTATGCCCAGCTGCGCGCCATCCAGTTTGGTAACGTTGCTGCGGGTAACAAGGGCTAATGCTGCAGCAACTCTGGTATGGCCAGAGCCGCTGGCGCTGGTTGCTGGCCCCTGTTGCCCTGCTGTTTGCCATTATCAGCGGTGCCCGTCGCGTCGCCTATCGGCGTGGCTGGTTCAAGGCCTATCGGGCCAGTCTGCCGGTGATCGTCGTGGGCAATATCTCGGTGGGTGGCAACGGCAAGACCCCGGTCGTGGTCTGGCTGGTGGAACAGTTGCAAGCCCGCGGGTTCAGGCCCGGGGTGGTGAGTCGCGGCTATGGTGGCAAGGCGCCCTATTATCCCTACCGGCTCGATGCCAACAGCAGCACGGCGCAGGCGGGTGACGAGCCCGTGCTCATCGCCCGTCGCTGTGGCTGTCCCGTGGTGGTAGCACCGAAGCGGGCCGATGCGGTGCGTCTGCTGGAACAAGGTGGCGAGGTGGACATCATCATCACAGATGACGGCCTGCAGCACTATGGACTGGCACGCGACATCGAACTGGTGGTGGTGGACGGGGTACGCCGTTTTGGTAACGCCTGCCTGCTACCCATGGGGCCGCTGCGCGAACCCGTGACCCGGCTTAAACGGGTGGATGCCATCCTCTGCAACGGCGGTACGCCAGCCAGAGGGGAGTATCCCATGCGGCTGGTGGCCGATGTGCCGCGCCGGGTGCGCGATGACGTGCCCGCCAGCGGGCCCTTGCCACGCGTTGTGGATGCCCTGGCCGGTATAGGCC
>NZ_CAWNYS010000180.1:0-1589 GCF_963878295.1 Aeromonas sp. HMWF014
GTGCTGACCGAGGGGGATGACCTGCAAGACCCCATCGCCGATGCGGCGCGGGCCATCTTGGATGGTCATATCGTGCTGTCGCGCGAGCTGGCCGATGCGGGCCACTACCCGGCCATTGACATCGAAAAATCCATCAGCCGGGTCATGCCCATGGTGACCTCGCCGGAACATATGGACTTGGCGCGTACCCTCAAGCAGTTCTACTCCCTCTATCAGCAGAACCGGGATCTCATCACCATAGGCGCTTACAGCCAGGGATCGGATCCCCGCATCGATCGCGCCATCATTCAAAAACCCTATCTGGATCAGTTCTTGCAGCAGGGGATGCGCGAGGTCATTCACTACGATGAGGGCCTGCAATCCCTGCAGCTGGTGGCCATGCCCCTGATGCGTTGACGATAGGATGAAGAGGGAAGGTTGTCATGAGTAAAGGCTTGGTGATGTTGTCCGAGCGGCTGGTGGAGGCCGAACAGCAGGCGGCGCTGGCGCTGGCGAAGGCCCAGCAGGATCTGAAAATCTTCATGGAGCAGCAGGAGGCGCTCAACCAGTATCGCCAAATCTACCATCAGCAGTGGACAGATCGCGGTCTGCAGGGCATAGCTGCCCAGCAGAATGCCCAGTACCACGCCTTTATCAACAAGCTCGAGCAAGCGGCCACCCAACAGTACGAAGGTGTGCTGCAGGTGCGCCAGGCACTGGCATTGCGGCGGGAAGAGTGGCTGGCCGCCCAGCAGAGGCGCAAGGCGTTGGAGTTGCTGCTGGCCAAGCAGGCCGGGCGTGAGCAGCAGAAGGCCCAGCGTCAGGAGCAGAAGATGCTGGATGAGTACACCATGCTGCGCCGCTTCCATCATTCTGGCCTGTAACTTGCTTTATTCTGCCCATCCAGTGTGCGCCTCACCACCATCGCGTTCGTGAGGGCCGCGCCAGAACCCGATTGTCGTCAGGGATTTTCATCATGATGCAGACACTGCTAACCCCACCCCCTCCCGTTCAGGCTGCTGCGCCTGCCGACAAGAGTGCTCCGCTTCCCCCAGCCTCCGATAGCGGCGAACGGACGCCACAGGGTGAGCCGAAAGGCGGTTTCTCCGATGTGATGGCCAAGGCTCGGACAGCGGGAGCGCCGGTGACCAAGGGCTCTCAGACGGCTGCGAGCGAGCCGAAGGCCGGTAGTCAGGTCGTTACTGACCAAGTGGCCGGTGACAAACGCGCCAGTGACAAGCACGCCGATGCCAAATCTTTGGCGAATGATGCCGAAGGCACGGCGGCCATCGACGATAACAAGAAAAAAACGGAGGAGGCCGAGAGCAGTGCCTCTCCCAATGATTTCTTACAGCGCCTGCAAGATGCCCTCAAGCAGGACACCAGCCTTGTCTCCCCGACGTCCCTTAGCCTAGTTGTGAACGCGCCAGCCGTGGACACGGACGGCAATATGTTGCCGCAAGAGGGGGAGGGCGCCGAAGCTGCTGACGTTCTCGTTGGTGCGGGTGACAAGCCACTTACCCTGGATGACAGGAAAGCAGCCACCGGCGCCGCCTTGCTGGCACAACAGGCAGCAAGGCGGCGCCGGTGGCTGCTTTCCTGTCATCCAG
>NZ_CAWNYS010000181.1:0-3380 GCF_963878295.1 Aeromonas sp. HMWF014
TCCCGGGAGAGGTCCCCACCAGGGATGGCGGCCCCATGACGGCCTTTATTGCGTGAACCGCGTCAGCCAATGATGGGGAAGAGAGACCAGATCATCTTTTTGATCAAGGCATTGAAGGTAGGTAGGTCAGGCCGGATAGTAGTAGCTTTTCGACAGTGGGCTCCATTAGAATCAACCGGCTGATTTCCACTACCGCACCTTGATACCGGACGCCTGCCTGCTCATGCTACCTCCTCGGTTCCTGAAAATTGACCTGCGCCGCCTCATACTCGTACTGGCCGTCATCAGCGTCATGGCGACTCTGGGCAACAGTTTTTATGCCACCTACGAAGCACAGCGGGCACTGCTGATCAGCAACACCCTGGATGCCAATCGCGTCTATGCGGCCAAGCTGGCCGAGATGACCAACACCATGATCCAGTCCAGTCAGAGCCAGCTGGCCTACAGCGCCGCCCTCCTCGCCCCCGCCATGACGGATCACAATACCCTCTTGAGCGAAGTACGGCGGCTGCAACAACAAACGGCGACCTTCAACTCGGTGGCCATCGTGAATGCCGATGCCATGGTCATGGCCGTCTATCCCGATACGCTGCAGATAAAGGGTGCCAAGCTCACCTCCCAAAGCGCCAAGCTGTCCATCACGACCCACCAGCCGATGATCACAGATCCGTTCGTTTCACTCTCGGGCAACTATCTCATCAGCATCTCCTACCCTATCTTCGACAAGGAGCAAACCTATCTGGGCTATGTGACGGGCACCATCTACCTCCAGTCACAGAACATGCTCTCCGGCATATTGGGCCAGCACTACTACCGGGATGGCTCTTCCCTTTATGTGGTTGACCGCAACAGAACTCGCATCTACCACCCGGACAACGCCAGGGTAGGCGAAAAGATCCGCGACAATGCGGTGGTCGACAAGGTACTAAACGGCGAAGAGGGGGCGCTGGAACTGACAAATGACGAGGGCACTGACATGCTGGCCGGATTCGCCCCCATCCAGCAGACCCACTGGGGAGTCGTCGCACAGCGCCCCCGCACCGCCACCCTGGCCGGGCTGGACACGCAGATGATGACAGTGCTGTTCAAGCTCATTCCCATCAATCTGCTGATCCTGCTCTTCATCTGGATTTCCGCCATCTTCATCTCCAGGCCCCTGTGGCAGCTGGCCAACAAGGCCAAGCTGATGGATCAGCAGGAGGCACTGAAAAACATCGCCAGGATCCGGGTCTGGTACTTCGAGGCGGCCCAGCTCAAGCAAGCCATGCTCAAAGGGCTGGGTCTGCTCAATACTAAGATTGATAAGCTGCACAGCGACAGCCACACCGACGCTATGACGGGCCTCGCCAATCGAAGGGGCATGCAACAGATGCTGGATCACTATCAGGCCCTGGGCCGGCCTCTCGCTGTGATAGCGCTGGACATAGACCACTTCAAGCAGATCAATGACAGCTTCGGCCACGATGTCGGGGACCAGGTGCTCAGCGCGCTGGCCAGCCTGATGCAGCAGGGAGCCAGACAGGCAGATGCCTTGTGTCGCAGCGGTGGCGAGGAGTTTCTGGTGCTGCTGCCCGAGCTGCCGCTCCACCTTGCCCACGAGATCGCCGAACGGCTGCGCCAACGGGTAGCCACCCATCCCATGCCCGGCACCGGGCACATTACCATCTCGCTCGGCGTCGCCTATTGGCCTGGCGAGGGGAACGACGATCTTAGTGCCGTGTTGAAGCAGGCCGACAAGGCGCTCTATGAAGCCAAGCATCGTGGTCGCAACCAAATTGTGGTGGCCAACGACCAAAGTGCCCTCATCCATGACGCCGTGCCACCCCCTCTAGTAGCACCGCCTGCTGATGCCCAGGAGCACGTGATCACCGGCTAGACACCGTCATTTGGGGGCGCACAGGACTTGGCCATGGGCTCGTATGTTGAAGCACCAGATACCATTAACTTGCTCTATATCGTCGCTGTAGAGCAGGCAAGCTTCATTAGAACGCAGTCCGTGGTATCGCCCTATCATGGCGATGAACATGCGCCACGGCTCTTGTTCCTTGGCCCATACATCAAACTGTTTCAACTCTGGATCTGTGTAACCAAATCTCACATTGACCTCTTTGACCCTCTTCAGCTTCAGGCCCTTGAAGATGTTTGTTGTTTGCTCTGTGTGGTCTGATAGCCAACTAAACAACAAACTCATTTTCTGAAGGTACTTGTTGATAGTCGTCTGTGATTTGCCAGAACCCAACTGCCAAGTTTTGAACGAGACAACATCAGCCTTTGTGTAGTCAGACAGACACTTATCGCCAACGTGTTCAATAAAGGTGCTGATGTAGTTTTGCTGGTTTTTGGTCTCTTTAGGTGCCCATGACAATTGCTTTTCCGCAATGTATGACTTTACGTGACCGGAAAGCTTTTCTTCTTGGTCTGGTGATGTGTGTTCGGAAGGTACAGCGGGGGACTCGACCCCAGAGGGGCTGCCGGTGCAAGCAGGGATGTGAACGTGCCCGTTTAGCGGGGGATCTTGTGTCGTTGATGCTTCAGCTTCAAACCCAACGGGTTTAGACATGACATCACGGCAAGCAGCATCGGAGATGCATACAGCTTGCTGCACATCAGGGCTGGAATGATTGAAGTGAATTTGAAGAGCCAAGAGCTGGGCTTGTGCCTTGTCTCTTGTTTTGAGGGATTTACGGAAGGTCTGACGGCGACCATTGCACATGGTGTGCTCGTTGATAGTAGTAAATACCGTTTCTATTCAGTAAGTACATATGGCACCCCCTATGAGGATTTTGTGCCAGTTTGTGTGACAGTGATACACAAACAGCTTGCCTTCAACAAGCTAAGTTACTGATCTTAAAAGGGAATTACAGAAAAAGGTGGTGACCCCACCAGCCGCATCCCGGCACTCGAGTCCCCCGCCTTGGCTGCTACCTTCCGGTCCTGACCAGGTTGACGAGTTATCAATGCGAGAGGACCAATGGGGCCACCGGCGACGAGAATAGCAAAGTCCCGTTTCATTGCAATGGCTTTCTACCGAGGGACGAACCGTTTGCCTTATTTTTCAACAATCTGCCGAATGAATCAGCTAAACAGCATGAACTTGGCCCCCACCAGCAACATCAGCAGGGCGAACGCCTGCTTGAGCCGTTGCGGGGAAAGTCTATGGGCAAGCTTTGCCCCCACACGGGCAAACTGGGTGCTGGTGAGCACTATGCCGAGTAAGGCGGGCAGGTAGATGAAACCCAGGCTCCATTCTGGCAGGGAGGCATTGCCCCAGCCGGCATAGAGGTAACTGAGGCTGCCCGCCAGGGCGATGGGCATGCTGCAGGCGGCAGAGGCCGCTACGGCGCTGCGTATCGGCACGCTGTTCCAGCTGAGATAGGGCA
>NZ_CAWNYS010000182.1:0-6675 GCF_963878295.1 Aeromonas sp. HMWF014
GTGCTGGTTGTGTTGGCCGGGGTTACACCGACTGCCATGGTGCAAAGGGCCGTGGACAAGTTGACCCGGGCCGAGGCCAACCTGATGGGTGCCGTGTTTAACGATCGCCTTAACCCCGGGCTTGCCAGCGAGATCTTGCGTGAGCTCAACCGGCTGCCGAACAACCGGCTGACCGAGTGGCTCAAGCGTTGGTGCCGGCGCAGCGCCCTGCTCAATTTCAGGATCTGAGGGAGTGCCTATGGAAGAGTGGTTGCGATCTGCCCCAGCTACCCTGCAGTCGGTGCGCGAACTGCGCGGCCGCTTGGCACAGGGGTTGGCGCTGTTTCAGGTCCCCTCCCAGGATCAGGCCAACTGGCTGCTCTGTTTCAGCGAGTTGGCCACCAATGTCGTGCGGTATGCAGAGCCGCCGGCTCACCACCTCTGGCTCACTTTGCAACAGGATGAATCTGGATTAAGTCTTCTGCTTGACGACGATGGTGGCCCCCAGCCTAACCTCGTAGCGACACAACTACCGGACGAACTGCAGGAGGGGGGGTATGGTCTGGCTCTGGTATACCGGCTGTTTGATGAGGTGAGCTTTAGCCACCAAGGCAATCGTAATCGCGTGATGTTGCGGGCCCGTGGCTGTGCCAGGCAGGAGCCCGTGGTGGCGGTGATCGACGACGACAAGGTGATGCGCACCTTGCTGACCGGGTATCTTCACGGTCAATATCGGGTCGAAAGCTATGCCGATCCTCTCGCAGCCCTTCAGGCGCTAGGGCGTCAGCCCCCGGCGCTGGTGCTCTCCGACATCGAGATGGAGGGTATCGACGGCTTTGGCCTGCGTCAGCAGTTGATGAAGGACCCCAAAATGCGCGGTGTGCCCTTTATCTTCCTGACCGGTCATCAGGATCAATGGACCCAGAGCAGGGCCGGCGCGCTCGGAATAGATGATTTTTTGATCAAGCCCATCACCAAGCAGGCACTGTTGCTGGCTGTCTCCCGGGTGTTGCAACGCTCGGTCCAGCTCAAGTCTCAGTGGGGGGATCAGCTGGATCAGCGGATGACCTCGGCCCTGCGTCCCTTGTTGCCTGCCAGTCGTATCCATGGTTATCAGCTGGCATTACAGACCCGAGCTGCCGCTGTGGGCGGGGGGGATTTTCTGCTGGTCAGGGAGCGGGTGCTCTGGCTTGGGGATGTGATGGGGCACGATGCTGAGGCCAAGTTCTTCGCCCACGCCTATGCTGGCTATTTGCGCGGTCTGCTGACGGCCCAAAGCGAGCAGTGCTCACCCGCCCGGCTGTTGACAACGCTCTCCACTGCCGTCCATAGCGATCCGTTGCTTGGGGCGACCCTGCTCACCACCCTCTGCATTGAACTCGGTGAAGAGGGATGGGTCCGCTGGGCCAGTGCGGGACACCCGGCGCCCTGGCTAATAGGAACGGATGGGATGCATCAGCTTGGGGTCACCGGGCCATTGCCCGGCCTGCGACCGGATCCCCATTTCGACACCTGCGAGCACCGGCTTCTTCCGGGGGAACGTTTGTTGTTCTGGACCGACGGGTTGCTGGAGAGCCGCAATGCTGTCGAGCGCCAGCAGTGGGAGGCGCAGTTGCAGCAAATCTGCCTTAGCCACGAACCCAACCTGGATCGGTTGACTCAGCGTATCGCCAACTGGTTTGACGACAGAGCTGACAGTGCACCGGATGACATGACCCTGCTACTGATTGCCTGTCCCTCCCCCTGATCCTGTTCTCTCCCAGCCCGGCTGGCCCGCTCTATGCAACAACCTGCTGGATGTGGCTTGGGGCCACAAAAGGAGGACACATATGTTGCCAACACAGCAGGTTTGGCTTGCCATTGATGCCCGTCAGGTCGGCGGGATCGAGGTTCACATCACACACCTCGCCAGCGATCTGCTGGCAAGGGGACTGGGGGTCACCATAGTGCTGGTAGCCGACCACGGTATGACCCCTTTTATCGCGTTGCTCAGGCGGGCTGGGTTGCCATACAGGGTGTGCCGCAACAGCCGGGATTTCATGCGGCAGCTGGCTTGCCAGCCTGGATCCGTTCTGCTTCATACCCACGGTTACAAGGCCGGAGTGCTCGGTCGGCTCACCGCCTGGTGTAGTGGCAAGCAGGTCGTTTCTACTTTTCACAGTGGTGATGAAGGGGAGGGCTGGCTGAAGTTCTACAGTTGGCTGGATCGTATCACCGCGCGTTTTGCGAAGTGTATTGCAGTCAGTGAGCCAATTGCTCGCAGATTGCCTGTGCCAAGTACGGTGATCAGCAACTTTGTGCCCATGCCGACGACTCCGGCATCGGTTGCAGGTAACCGGGTGGCGTTTGTCGGCCGCCTCTCCCCGGAAAAGGGACCAGAAGCGTTCTGTCAGTTGGCCGCCTTTTGCCCGGACGGGGAGTTTCATCTTTACGGGGATGGCCCCATGAAGGGCCCCCTGTGGCGGCAGTATGGCGATCGCGTGCAGCTTCATGGCTTTCAAACCATGGCCAGTGAGTGGCATAACATAGACCTGCTCTGTATTACCTCCCGTTTTGAAGGATTGCCTTTGGTTGCCCTTGAGGCGATGGCCCATGGCATCCCTGTCTGTACCTTTGCGGTGGGCGGCTTGGTTAACCTGATTGATCACAAATCAAATGGTTGGCTGGTAGAGCCCGGCCATGTTCGTGACATGGCGGAGCTGGTCAACTACTGGCTGCGCAGCGATGAGACGGCTCGTAGCAGAATGAGTCAGGCGGCCCGCAGAACCATTGCCAGGGGTTACAGCGTGAACCACAGAGTGACCGATATTCTGGCCGTCTACAGTGCCTGAAGAACGGGTGTGATACCCGGTAAAACGGGTGGTGTTGGCCATAATGCCAGTCAGTTAAGAGAATGTGAGTCTCAACCTGAGAGGGATAAGGGCCAAAGAGTGAGGGAGGCATGATGCCTCCCTCTTTTTATTGGAAACCCGTCAGGGCTGGGGGGTCAGCCAAGTGGACTCTTTCACCCTGGCGCGGCTCCTGTTATTCAACATTTTAAATACTCAGTCACAATCAGAGCCGCCAACAACACAGCTCAACCAAGTGCAGGCAGATAAGGGCACACGCCTGCGTCTGCAAGCGAGATGGGTATCCAGCGTCGCCCGAAACGCAGACACAGCTTGCCAAAACCGGCGAGCCACCATGAGTTCGCGCGATGATCCAGAGTGACGATCCCATCGCGCATTGCGCATTGCTATCGATGCCTCTCTGGCAATGGGAGCCTTGATCCCCCGTCGCCTCCGTTAACCACAGCAACGGCGAACGTCATATCCCTTGTCTGCGGGTCGCTTGTCAGGCCGACATCGTGGCCAGCTATGTGGGGCTTGGCATCGTTCGAAGCAGCACAGATTTGTTAGCGGCGCGACATGCTTACCTGGCGGGCATTTTGGCTTTTACCACTCGTTTTTATGTGATGGGGCATGGTTCCTTGCTATCGGCCGGCCCTGATACCGCTCGTTGCTCAAGGTGACATGAGCACCTGCCATATGGATGGGTAGCCACATGACGGCGTTCAAGCCGTCGCTTCGTGCACGACCACGTCGGATACCTCATAAAAAAGGCCATTGCAGGGGCAATGGCCTGAGGCTGTTGTTGAGGCGGGTGGCGGGATTAGCGCCCCTTCTTGCCAGCCATGATGGCGATCGTCTTGCCGATGATATGCACATCTTGCACCAGCCAGCGCCAGGGATGGAGCAGCGCGACCGAGTAGGCAAGGTCGAACGCGAGCTTGCTGCGCACATCATCCAGCGACTCGTCATAACCCTGATTGACCTGAGCCAAACCTGTGATGCCGGGAGCCACCTCATAGGTGCGTTCGATAAAGAAAGGCACTGCCTCTTCCAGCCGGTTAGCGATCCCGGGCCGCTCCGGACGGGGACCTATCAGAGACATGTCACCCTTGAGTACGTTGATAAACTGCGGCAGTTCATCGAGCCGGGTTTTGCGCAGAAAGTCACCGCTACGGGTGATCCGGCTGTCCCCTTTGCCACACCAGACCGGCCCCGTGGCCGCTTCGGCGTCGGCGCGCATGGTGCGAAACTTGATCATGAAAAACAGTTCGGTATGGCTTTCGTGGCTGCGTCCGATCCGCAACTGGCGAAAGAACACCGGACCCGGGCTATCCAGCCGGATAGCCAGCATGATCAAGGGCCACAGCGGCAGCGTTAACAGCAGGCCTAGACTGGCACCCATCAGATCCATGATGCGTTTGATCACCAGTGTTGCTGTTGGAATTGGGTGTTTCATGCTGCTCTCTCCTGTGTGGTGGGGTGTACCAGCATCCTCAGGCCGTAGCGCAGGGTGCCGATGCCGTTGTACCAATGTCCGAGTACCAGATAGTGGATCTTGCGAAGCAGAGTGGGCCAGCTGTACAGGGGGGTCAGATGGATTAACGTGACCAGCAGATACCCCAGCAGTTGCAGCACCAGCAGCGCCTGAAACAGCATGGATTGCGTTGCCAGCGGAATCGCACACAGCCACAGCAGTGTCAGGCACAGGGGCATCAGTACCCGTAGTCCCTTGCCACTGGCAAAGTTGAATGCGACCCAGCCAAATCTGGGGTGCAGCAGAGGCAGCAGGCGTAGCAGCTGCTGTGTGTTGCCAGCACCGATACGCTGGCGCCGTTGGGCTTCCAGCAGGGCATCGGATACCTCGAGCTCCAGGGCTGAGCAGCGATTGTCATAGACCGCCTTGTATCCCTTGGCGATGGCCATCATCGGCAACATGAAGTCATCGTTGATGGTATCTGCGGCCAGCGGGGTGAGGCACTCCCGACGCATCATGTAAAATGCCCCGTGGGCGCCCAGCATGCTGCCAAGGGCTGATTCGCACAGCTTGATCTGGCTCTGGTAGTGCCAGTAGCTCTCTTCCCCTTGGGAACCGGGCTGCCAGAAGCGATAAGCCTCGCCCACTACCCCGATCTCTGGGTCCTGAAAATGGGCGACCGCCAACAGCAGGCTGTCTATGGGGAGTAGGGCAGAGACATCGGTGAGGGCCACAAGATCGCTTTCAATATGGGTCATTGCCTCGTTGAGCACCGCCACCTTGCCGCGATTGCAGGGGTGGTCGAACAGACGGATGTGCAACTGCTGCAGTGCAGGATCGCCTAACTGGCAGAGGGCTATGGGGTAGCTCTCATCACTGCAGCCATCAAAATGCAGATGGATGGAGAGTTTGTTGGCCGGATAGTCGAGACTGGCAAGATTCTGCAACTTGGCCGCCAGGGTCGCCGCCTCGTTGTAGATGGGCATCACCAGGGTAATGGTCGGCAGCGCGGCGTCGCTGGCCTCGGCCTTGAAGCCACGTTGCACCGGGAGCGGGGGGGTGACTCGCCCACCTGCGCGCTTGCCAACATATTTCAGCAGCAGGGGGTAGCCGACATGGTGGTAGACCACCAAGGCTGCACATAGCCAGAACAGGATCATTATCCACACCATGGGATACTCCTTTGTCGAAGGTTACCGTCAGTTCAACGGACGTACAGCGCTTGATAGGCATGAGCCATCTGGCTCAAACTGCCTTGCTCGCAGACAAATGCTCTGGTGGCTGCGCGCAGGCCACAAGACTTGAGCAACCCTTGTGCCAGAAGTTGAGCCAGTCGGATGGGATCGCGCTCTTCTAGCAACTGGCCGCTCGCTGGACAGACGATATCTGCCGCCGCGCCCACCGCACTCATGACCACGGGGACGCCACAGGCCTGGGCCTCCAGCACGCACAGGGGCATCCCCTCTGCCAGCGAGGGGAGGCAGAAGAGATCCAGCCCCTGGTAGAAGCGGGGCATCTGCTCGACCAGACCGAGAAAGTGGACCCGATGGGCGATCCCCAGCTGTTGGCACTGCTGCTGCAATGCATTTTGCAAACTGCCCACCCCGGCCAGTGCAAGATGCACCTCATCGGGCAGTGTGGCCATGGCGTCCAGCAGCAGGGCGTGGCCCTTGACGGTTTCGAGGCGGGCGGCGCAGCCGATGAGCCGGACGCCGAGCGGCAAGCCCAGGGTCTGGCGAGCCAGCTCGCTGGCGCCGGGCGTAAAACGCCGCTCATCGATGCCGTTGGGGATCACCAATGGGGTCAGCTTGCCAAGCCTTGCCTGCAACTGATTGGCGACCGGGATGGCGTCGGCCACCAGGATAGGCCGGAAGGCATGCAGCCCCAGGCCTGCGAGCCTGCGTTGACGAGGATCGTCCAGATACCAGGCGTCATGTTCGGTATGCACCAGAGTCGGCACCCGGGCCAGCCGGGTGGCGAGTCCGCCATAGAGCAGAGGGCCCAGATGATGGGTGTGTACCGCTGACGGGCGCAGCTTGCGCAACAGACGGATGAGACGATAGAGGGTGGCGGGCGACCAGCCGGCTGGCTTGTCCAGGCAGTGGATCCCCTCGGCAAAGGGACGCAGGGCTGGCCAGGCTGCCAGCAGCGTGTCTTTTGTGCCCTCCAGTGAGATGATGTGCATGGGCTGGTGGCACTCGTTGGCCTGGCTGAGGTTGAGCACCATGGTTTCCAGTCCCCCGGGTTGCAGGTGCTGGACGATTTGCACGATGGCGGACTGTGAGGATACTGAAGGGGTTGGTGAAGTGAGCATTTGCATGGTGTTCTCCTGTCCTGAATGGAGCACGCCTTCGCCCCGTAGCGGTGACTATGCGAATCCTGTACCAACAC
>NZ_CAWNYS010000183.1:0-6149 GCF_963878295.1 Aeromonas sp. HMWF014
GGCCTGCATGATGCCAAGGGGGCCCGCCGCCAGTACCACCCGCTCGTAATCGAGCCCGCTCATCAGCACCTTGACCCCGCCGTGCAGGGGGCCGAGCAGGTTCTGTTGCGGGATGCGGCAGTGGTCGAATACCAGCTCGCAGGTGCTGGAGCCGCGCATGCCGAGCTTGTCGAGCTTCTGGGCCGTGGTAAAACCGGGCGTGCCCGCCTCGACGATAAAAGCCGATATTCCCTTGGGCCCGGCCTGGGCATCCGTCTTGGCATAGATGACGAAGGTATCGGCATCCGGGCCATTGGTGATCCACATTTTGTTGCCGTTCAGGACGAAATGCTCCCCCTCGCGAGCGGCGGTCAGGCGCATGCTGACCACGTCTGAGCCGGCTTCCGGCTCACTCATGGCCAGGGCCCCCACGTGCTGGCCACTGACGAGGGAGGGCAGATAGCGCGCCTTTTGATCAGGGGTGCCGTGGCGGTGGATCTGGTTGATGCAGAGGTTGGAGTGGGCGCCGTAGGAGAGGCCGACCGAGGCGCTGGCGCGGCTCACCTGCTCCATCACCAGCACGTGGGCCAGATAGCCGAGGCTCACGCCGTCATACTCCTCCGCCACCGTGATACCGTGCAGCCCGAGTTCGCCCATTTGCGGCCAGAGATCGCGCGGGAAGGCGTTGCTGTGATCGATCTCGGCGGCGCGCGGCGCTATCACTTTCTGGCAGAAGGCCTCGACCTGCTCGGTCAGGGCGCAAAGGGTCTCATCCATCACTGCGTGCATCCTTGCTCTCCTTTGAATGACGGGGGCTTACCGGTCTGACTGCCCCGACGAGCCGAAATAGGGGGCCAAACTGGTCAGTCCATTTGTGCGTTAAGTTTACGTTAGCGTAAACGTAAATTGATTGTTAGTCTAAGGTAAATTTGTCGGGTGGCGGCTGCAAGGCGGCTCGCTTCCCCTCCATCAACCGAACTCAAGGAGTGAGCGGCATGACCAGCCAGTACCCATTGCAGTCTGCCAGCAAGGAGAGCAGGGCATGAGTAACCATCAGACCCAGTACGGCGATGTGCCGCTTTATATCGGTGGCGAGGCCTGTGCTTCCACGAGCGAGGCGTGGATCGAGGTGACCAATCCGGCGGATCAGAGTCTGCTGGCGCGGGTGCCGAGGGCTACCCCGGCCGAGGTGGAGCGCGCGGTGCGCAGTGCCCACGACGCCTATCTGCTGTGGCGGGATGTGCCAGCCCCCGAGCGGGCGCGGGTCATGTTCAACTACCAGCATCTGCTAAAAGCCCATCACGATGAGCTGGCCTCCCTGCTGGCCCAGGAGACCGGCAAGAATCTGGCGGACGCCAAGGGAGATGTGTGGCGCGGTATCGAGGTGGTGGAGCAGGCCTGCGGCATCGCCAGCCAGACCATGGGGGAGACCATGGGTAACGTCGCGCGCCGGGTCGATGGCCACTCCTGGGTGCAGCCGCTGGGGGTCTGTGTCGGCATCACGCCGTTCAACTTCCCCGCCATGATACCGCTGTGGATGTTCCCGCTGGCGGTGGCCTGCGGCAACGGCTTCGTGCTCAAGCCTTCCGAGCAGGATCCGCTCACCCCCATGCGGCTGGCCGAGCTGTTCACCGAGGCAGGGGCCCCCAAGGGCATCCTCTCCGTTGTACACGGCGGCGCCGAACAGGTGGATGCGCTGTTGTGCCATCCGGATGTGAAGGCGGTCAGCTTCGTCGGCTCTGCCCGGGTCGGGGCCCACGTCTATCGCACCGCCACTGAACACCTCAAACGGGCCCAGTGTTTCGTCGGTGCCAAGAATCACATGGTGATCATGCCGGATGCCAACAAGGGGCAGGTGCTGAGCAACCTGGTGGGGGCTGGTGTCGGCGCGGCCGGGCAACGCTGCATGGCCATCAGTGTGGCGGTATTTGTGGGCGGTGCCCGGGAGTGGATCCCCGAGCTTGCCGCCGAGTTTGCCAAGGTGAGGCCAGGGGTCTGGCACGATCCCGAGGCGGCCTACGGTCCCCTCATCAGCCCGGAGGCGAAAGTCAGGGTAGAGGGCCTCATCGAGGCGGGGATCAAGGAGGGGGCCGAATGCCTGCTCGATGGCCGCGTCTGTGATGTGGCGGGTTATCCGGTGGGCAACTGGGTGGGGCCGACCCTGTTTCGCGGTGTGACCCCAGAGATGCGAATTTATAAAGAGGAGATTTTCGGCCCTGTGCTCGCCTGCCTGGAAGTAGCCAATCTGGACGAGGCGCTGACCCTCATCAACACCAACCCCTACGGCAACGGCACCTCTATCTTCACCGGCTGCGGCGCTGCGGCCCGCAAGTTTCGTCACGAGGTGGCTGTGGGTCAGGTGGGGATCAACGTGCCCATTCCGGTACCGCTGCCATTTTTCTCCTTCACCGGCTGGCGCGGCTCCTTCTACGGGGATCTGCACGCCTATGGCAAGCAGGCGGTGCGCTTCTACACCGAGACCAAGACGGTGACCGAACGCTGGTTCGACGAGGAGATCCCCACAGGCCCCAATATGACCATCAGCCTGCGTTAAGGGAGAAAGAGACAGGACTGGGCAATGCCGACTGGCGCGAACCTGGCTATCAACCTGCGTTGCGCGTGGGTCAGACAGACAACAGACACAGGACACAAGGAAGCGGACAAAATGGATTTTACCCTGACCGAGGATCAACAGGCTTATGTCGAGGTGGCGACCGCCTTTGCCAATGAGGCGCTCAAACCCCATGCCGCCCGTTGGGACAGAGATCACGAGTTTCCCATTCCCACCATCAAACAGGCGGCGGCGCTCGGCTTTTGCGGCCTCTATACCCCGGAACAATATGGCGGGCTTGGTCTGCCCCGGCTCGATGCCAGCCTCATCTTCGAACGCCTCGCCATGGGCTGCACCTCTACCACTGCCTACCTCACCATCCACAACATGGTGAGCTGGATGTTGGGCAGCTGGCTGCCTGGCGATGTCGCCGAGCAATGGGTGCCCAGGCTCGCCAGCGGCGAGCTGCTTGGCTCTTATTGTCTCACCGAGCCGGGGGCGGGCTCAGATGCGGCGGCACTCAAGACCCGTGCGGTGCGTGACGGCGAGAGCTATCTCATCGACGGCAGCAAGGTGTTCATTTCGGGGGCAGGCAGCACGGACGTGCTGGTGGTGATGGCCCGCACCGGGGGCGACGGGGCCAAGGGGATCTCTGCCTTCATGGTGCCCGCCGACAGTGAGGGGATTGTCTACGGCAAGGCGGAGGAGAAGATGGGCTGGAACAGTCAGCCCACCCGTGAAGTGGCCTTCAACGGGGTGCGCATTCCCGCGAACTATCGATTGGGTCAGGAGGGGGAAGGGTTCAAGTTTGCCATGCAGGCGCTGGATGGCGGGCGCATCAACATCGCCACCTGTTCTGTGGGTACCGCCCAGCAGGCGCTGGACGATGCGCTGGCCCATGTGCAGCAACGCCAGCAGTTTGGCCACCCTATCAGCGAATTTCAGAGTGTGCAGTTTCGCCTTGCCGACATGGCCACCGAGCTGGCGGCGGCTCGCCTGATGGTACGTCAGGCCGCTGACAAGCTGGACAGGGGGAGTCCGGACAAGAGTGCCTGGTGCGCCATGGCCAAGCGTTTTGCCACCGATGTAGGTTATCGCGTCTGTGACGAGGCTCTGCAACTTTTTGGCGGCTATGGTTATATCCGCGAGTATCCGCTGGAGCGCTACCTGCGTGATACCCGGGTCCACCGCATCCTGGAAGGCACCAACGAGGTGATGCGGCTGATCATCGCCCGCCGCCTGCTGGCAGATCCCGGTCTGTCGCTGGCTTAACACATTATTTGCCCCTGAACCGTCGTCAGGCTTTGTGAGTCAGTCGAATGTTGGCTCCATTCAACCCTGTCATCATGGGGCAGTCTCATTTACAAGGACAATGCAATGACAAGGATCAGGCTCGAATATCACGGTCACGTGGCTTACATCACCTTCGACCATCCGCCCGCCAACACCTGGACCCTGGCCAGCTTGCAGGCCTTCTTGCAGATGATGGTGGAGCTCGAAAGCCGCCCCGATGTGGTGGCGCTGGTGATCCGCGGGGCGGGGGACAAGTTCTTCTGCGCCGGCGCCGATCTCAAGATGTTTGCCGATGGCGATCTGGATCATGCGCGTGAGGTGGCCGAGGCCTTTGGCCGCGCCTTCCAGGCACTGGCCGATTTCCACGGCGTCAGCATAGCCGCCATCAATGGTTATGCCATGGGGGGCGGGCTGGAGGTGGCGCTGGCCTGCGATATCCGCATCGCCGAACAGCAGGCCATGCTGGGACTGCCGGAGGCCTCTGTGGGCTTGCTGCCCTGCGCCGGTGGCACCCAGCGCCTCACCGAGCTGGTGGGGCCCGGTTGGGCAAAGCGGATGATCCTCTGTGGCGAGAAGGTCAATGCCACCTTGGCCTACGAGATGAGGCTGGTGGAGGAGGTGGTGAAAACAGGGCACGCCTGGGACGCGGCGCACCAGATGGCCCAGCTGGTGGAGCGCCAGAGCCCGAGCGCCCTGCATGCCTGCAAGCGCCTTATCAATCAGGGTCGCTGTGGCCCTCGTGATGGTGCCTTGCCGCTGGAGCGTCATATGTTCCTCAAGCTGTTTGAGGACGCCAACCAGCGTGAAGGGGTGGCGGCTTTCCTGGAGAAGCGGCCCCCGTGCTGGCAATACGAGGTATCTGCAAAGCAGGGGGACGATGCATGAATGACGCGGTACGTGTAGCCACCCACCCCACGGCGGATGGCCATCATATCGGCGTGTTGACCCTGGACAGTCCTGCCTCCCTCAACGCCCTGAGTCTGCCGATGATCCAGGCTCTGCAGCGTGCGCTCACGCAATGGGAGCAGGATCCCGGTGTGGTCTGCGTGGTATTGCAAGGGGCTGGCGAGAAGGCGTTTTGCGCCGGCGGTGACATCCGTTCCTTCTATTACCGCAAACAGGAGGAGAGCGAGCAGGCGCTGTTTGGATATGCACGGGATTTTTTTGAGCAGGAGTATCGGCTCGATCACCATATTCACCGTTATGCCAAGCCCCTCATCTGCGTGGCGGATGGCATCTGCATGGGGGGCGGCATAGGCCTGTTCGCTGGCGCCGACTTTCGGGTGGTGACCGAGAAGAGCCTGTTCGCCATGCCAGAGGTGACTATCGGTCTCTATCCCGATGTAGGGGCCAGCTGGTTTTTAAGCCGGATGCCGGGACGACTCGGACTCTGGCTCGGGCTCACTGGTGCGCGTTTCAACGGCGCGGATGCCATCGGCCTGGGACTGGCGGATCACGCCATGTCCAGCCGCGAGCGGGCTGGCTTGTTGCCGCGGCTGGCCGAATTGGGGTGGGGGGGAAAGGTCGCGCCGCGCGAGCAGATCGCACAGTTGCTTAGCGGCTTGCAGGCAGAGGCAGACCAACTGCTGCCAGCCCCTGTGATCATGCCCCATCAGGCCAAGATCGATGCCCTGCTGGCCGGGCGCACCCTGCAAGGGGTACTGGATCGGTTGTACGATGCTCTCTTCGAGCTCGAACTGGGCGAAGGGAGCCTGGCGCAGGCCCGCGACATCTGTCGCGGCGGCAGCCCCATCAGCCGCGCCATCCTGTGGCGCCAGTACTGGCAGGCGCGCCGCCAGTCGCTGACCGAGGTGTTTGCCGATGAGCTGGCGCTCTCGGTCAACTGCGTGCTGAGGGGGGATTTTGTAGAAGGGGTGCGTGCGCTGCTCATCGACAAGGACAAATCACCTCGCTGGCAGGCGCCACCGCCCGGCACTGACTGGCTGGATGCCTTCTATCGCTGGCCCGAAGGGAAAAACCCCCTGACGCCTTGAGCCTGAGAGCGTCAGGCGCCAGGGCGGATGAATAGACACAGGTTGCTGGATAACCAGCACGGCAAGGAGCAGACAAGATGACACGGATAGGGTTTATCGGGCTGGGCAACATGGGTGGGCCCATGGCCGCCAACCTGGCCAGGGCGGGGCATGGGGTTCAGGTGTTTGACTTGATGCCGGAGAGTGTTGCCAAGGCGATCGCCGCGGGTTGTATCGCCGCAGGAGATGCCCGCGAGGCGGTGGCCGATTGTGAGGTGGTCATCAGCATGCTGCCCGCCGGTGAGCATGTTCGGGCGCTTTGGCTTGGCGGCAATGGTGGACAGGATCTGCTG
>NZ_CAWNYS010000184.1:0-2876 GCF_963878295.1 Aeromonas sp. HMWF014
GGCTCAGCATGGGCTGGTGCGCGGCTTCGGAGAAACTCAAAGACTTGCGGGTGCGCAGGGCGCGTATGTAGCGACTGTCACCCCGGATGGCCGAGAGCCCCTCGGCACCAAGGGCAAAGACAGGGGTCAGCTGCTCGCTGCCGAGCGAGCCGTTGGCCTGATAGTGCCAAAGAATGAGGCGATCGGCCCCCAGGCTCTCCTTGAGGGCCTCCAGCATGGCGGCAAACTGCTGCTGGCTGGCCATCTGGCTCAGCCGTGGCAGCTGCAACGCCAGATCGGCGATGGGCTCCTGGCGCTGGGTCTGCAGGCAGATGAGCCAGAAGGCATCCTGCTCGTGGGAGAGGGCTATGTGCCACTGCTGGCCGGCGAAGCGCAGTACCAGTTTGCCTCCCAAGCCGCTGGCAAGGGCTTGCTCTATGGGCAGACGCAGGGCATCGGGCAACTGGGCGGGCCAGGCGCTTCTCGGCTCATCCAGCCAGTAGAGCGGGGTTTGCATCACATCGGTCAGGGCGACCAGCCGTTGGCTGCGGACATCCAGACGAAAGAACAGGGGGGGCTGGCAGGCAGGGGGAAGGTGACTGAGCGCGGTAGACGACATGAACTGGTAACATCCTGTTGAACAACTGGCGGGTGGCAAGAATACTGCAAAATCGACCTAAACAAAATTTCATTGAAATCTAAATTAGTAATAGCTAATTTAGTGGCAATCTATTGTTAACCGGAGTCTTTCTGATGAAACGGATCCTGATTGTAGGCGGTGTGGCGGGGGGAGCCTCTGCGGCGGCCAGAGCCCGTCGCCTGAGCGAAACGGCCGAGATAGTGATGTTCGAGCGGGGCGAGTTTGTCAGCTTCGCCAACTGTGGCTTGCCTTATCATATCGGTGGCGACATTCAGGACCGCTCGGCCTTGCTGTTGCAGACACCGCAAAGCTTCAAGCGCCGTTTCAACGTGGATGTGCGGATTTTTCACGATGTGATCGACATCGACAAGGTTGGCAAGACCCTGCTGGTGCGCAACCTGCTCACCGGCGAAGAGCGGCGCGAATCTTATGATCAGCTGTTGCTGAGCCCGGGAGCGGCCCCCATTCGCCCGCCTTTCCCCGGCATCGACAGCCCCGGCGTGCATACCCTGCGTAACATTGCTGACATGGACCGCATACTGGCGGCCCTGCAGCGCGATGATCCGCACCACGTCACAGTCGTGGGTGGCGGCTTCATCGGGCTGGAAATGATGGAGGCACTGCACCAGCGCAAGCGGGATGTCACCCTGCTGGAGCTCTCCGATCAGGTGATGGCACCGGTGGACAGAGAGATGGCCAACATGCTCCATGCCCGCATCCGCGAAGAGGGGATCGACCTGCGGCTGCGCACCGGCCTCGCGTCCATCGAGATCCTGGACGGGCAGCCGGAGCAAACGGCCAGCACCGGCTTGCGGCTGGCCCTGAGCGACGGCACCCGGCTCGACACAGGCCTGCTGATCCTGGCCATCGGCGTCAAGCCCGAGACTCGGCTTGCAGCACAGGCGGGTCTTGAGCTGGGGCCGCGCGGCGGTATCAAGGTGGATGCCAGCATGTGCACCTCGGATCCCTTCATCTATGCGGTGGGGGATGCGGTGGAGGAGACCGACTTCGTCACCGGCGAGTCCGTGCTGATCCCGCTCGCGGGCCCCGCCAACCGGCAGGGACGCATCGCCGCCGACAACATGCTGGGCCGCAGTGAAACCTACAAGAAGACCCAGGGCACAGCCATCTGCAAGCTGTTCGATCTGGCGGTGGCCAGCACGGGTCTCAACGAGAAACGGTTGCTGCAACTGGGGCTGCCCTTCGAGAAGGCCTATGTGCATCCGGGCAGTCACGCCGGTTACTACCCGGGCGCTCACCCGGTCAGCCTCAAGCTGCTGTTTGCCCCCGATGGCAAGATCTACGGCGCTCAGGCCATCGGCAAGGACGGGGTCGACAAGCGCATCGACGTGCTGGCGGTGGCCCAGCGTGCCGGGCTGACGGTGTTTGATCTGCAGGATCTGGAGCTCACCTATGCGCCGCCATTCGGCTCGGCCAAGGATGTGATCAACATGGCGGGCTTCGTGGCGAGCAATCATCTCAAGGGAGATACCCTGCTCTGCCATACCGCCGAGGTGCAGGCCTGCCATCCCCATCAGCAGGTGCTGGATGTGCGCAATGGCCCCGAGCTCGACAAGCTGGGTCGCATCCCCGGTGCCCTGCACATCCCCCTCGATGAGCTACGGGGTCGCCTGGATGAACTGCCCAGGGAGAAAGAGCTGCTCATCAGCTGTCAGGTGGGCTTGCGTGGCCACGTGGCCTGCCGCTTGCTCAGCCAGCACGGCTTCAAGGTGAAGAACCTCTCTGGCGGTTTCAAAACCTGGCAGATGGCGGTGATGGCGTAACGGCTTCACCGACCCGCAAAACGCCGACCATCAGGTTGGCGTTTTGCTGTCTGACCGGTGGCCATTCACGCCCGATACTTTGCAATGAGTTTTGTGTCAAGCGAGTCGAATGTCTTATCCTGTTGCCTATCACGCTGCTGTGGCAGCGATCCAATCCGGGATGGAACCCATGCGCCCCTTTGCCCTGCGTCCTGCTTCCCAGCACCTTGCTCCCATCTGGCTTGCGCCGCGCCAGCGTCGCTGGTCTGCCTTGTTATTGACCGGTCTGCTCTTGGCCGGTTGTGGTCAGGACAAGTCCACCCCGACGGTCAATGTGCCGGCCGCGCAGCAAGCAGCTGGCGTACCCACGGCCGTGGTGCAGGCCAATGCCCGTCAATATCGCGATGCCCCGGCGCTGGCGCTGGTCTTCTCCGGCCCTCTGGCGCCCAAGGCAAACTGGCAGGGCTGGCTTGCGGTCAGTGAAGGTGGCAAGC
>NZ_CAWNYS010000185.1:0-3305 GCF_963878295.1 Aeromonas sp. HMWF014
GCCAGCACATAGTCGTGATCGACCCGGTGAAACGCCTCGTCGGACCCTGCCTGCTTGCGGGTGGTGCCGAGGCAGCAGAAGGCGATGTCGACCGGATCGGGCAGGCTGAGTTCCGCCAGTTGTTCGAAGTCGACCGGCAGCCAGTGATGTTGGGGGCGGGGATCACCCGCCTGGCGACAGAGCAGGGTCAGTGAGTGAGCGGGGTCGAGTTGATGGAGCAGTTCCCGGCCAATCAGCCCGCTGGCCCCGGCGATCAGGATCTGGCTCATGGGTGCTTCCCTGCTTCAACGGGGGCAGCCAAGACCTTGCCAGCGAGCCGTCCGCTGGGATGGGGATGTCGGGGCTGGTTCATGGAGGCTTCCTCGCGAAGATGGGATGGCGGTGGCAACATAAAACAAAACCGGCACGGGGCCGGTTTTGTGAATGCGATCAGAGCGGTGTGTGGAAGGCCGCTGGCAACGGGAAGTCGCCGGTGACCGTGGCCAATTTTTCGTTGGCGAAGGTCAGGGTGAGCTCCCTGCGCTCCTTTTCGCCACGACCCGGCTGGAATTCATAGAGGTAATACCAGGTGTTCGGGTCAAAGGCATCGCGCAGCATGGCGGAACCCAGCACGAACTCGACCTGTTCGCGGGTCATGCCCTGGCGCAGTTTGTCGACCTGTTTTTGTTCCACATAGTTGCCCTGGGGAATATCGATGCGATAGACCAGGCTGCAACCGGACAGGGTGAGGGCGGTCAGGGCCGCGGCAATCAGGTGTTTCATCCGCATATCGAGTTCAGATCATCCATTCAAGTCTTTTTAAGCTCGGCAAATCATACCGGCTCCCTCTGCGGAAGTAAAAAGCCATTGATCCATCAGCCAATAAAAAGGGCCGCCGTGCGACCCTTTCTGCCTGATGGCGGTTTACATGGCGGCGCGGAAGATGGCGACTATCTCCTCATGGCTTGCCTGTTTCGGGTTGGTGAAGCCGCAGGCATCTTTCAGGGCGTTGCTGGCCAGGATATCGAAGTCATCGGCCTTGACGCCGAGCTGCGCCAGACCAGCCGGGATCTTCACATCCAGCGCCAGCTGCTTGATGGCGGCAATCGCCGCATCGGCGCCCTGTTCGTCGTTCATGGTGCTCACGTCCACCCCCATGTAGCGGGCCACCTCTTTCAGCCGAGCGGCGCTCACTTGCGCGTTGTAAGCCTGAACGTGGGGCAGCAGCACGGCGTTGCAGACCCCGTGGGGCAGGTCATAGAAGCCACCCAGCTGGTGGGCCATGGCGTGTACGTAACCCAGGCTTGCGTTGTTGAAGGCCATGCCGGCCAGGAACTGGGCGTAGGCCATCTGCTCGCGGGCATGCAGATCGTCGCCCTGGTTGACCACGGTGCGCAGGTGTTTGGCGATGAGCTGGATCGCCATGATGGCGCTGGCATCGGTCACCGGGGTGGCGATGGTGGAGACATACGCCTCAATGGCGTGGGTCAGGGCATCCATGCCGGTGGCGGCGGTGAGGCCGGCCGGCTTGGCCAGCATCAGCTCGGGATCGTTGACCGACATCAGCGGGGTAACGTGCTTGTCGATGATGGCCATTTTCACGTGGCGCGCTTCGTCGGTGATGATGCAGAAGCGGGTCATCTCGGAGGCGGTACCGGCAGTGGTGTTGATGGCGATGAGCGGCAGCTGCGGCTTGGCGGAGCGATCCACCCCTTCATAATCCCGGATGCTACCTCCGTTGGCGGCGACCAGGGCGATGCCCTTGGCGCAGTCATGGGGCGAGCCCCCCCCCAGCGAGATGACGCAGTCGCAGCCGTTGGCCTTGATCATGGCCAGACCTGATTCGACGTTGGCCATGGTGGGGTTCGGCTTGGTTTCGTCGAACACCACGCTTTCAATGCCATGTTCAGCCAAGAGGGTGATGAGTTTGGCAACCACGCCGATCTGGTTGAGGATTTTATCGGTGACGATCAGCGCCTTGCGATAGCCGTAACCCTTGATATCGGCGGTGGCCTCTTGCAGACAGCCGGCACCCATCAGGTTGATTGCGGGGATGTAGAACTTGAATGTCGCCATGATGAACTCCCTATAGTTAGCCATTAAGTGGTAATTGGTGGTTAAGCTACCATCATGGGCGGGATACAAAAGCATCTTGTTTACAACTTTACGGGGTCGATCACGAGTCGTTAATTAAGCGCTGAACCAGGCTTGACTTTCCCTGTCGTGATCAGTTTGCAGAAAAACGTTTTTCAAGAAATTCATCAAGTTAGCAAACGTTTTGCGCGGAGTTTGTGACTGTCAATGCGTGGAAGTGTGAGGCGCTTCAAGGAATTGGAAAGCGCTTTCGACCATAGTTGGCGCCTCCCCTAAAGAGGGGGAAAGGCTTGAAAGTATCATGAAGAATCATCTTAACTTGCGCCCTGACCCTGCTGGCAGGGGGCAACCAGGAGTCCACTATGTCTGATGTATTTCACTTGGGTTTGAAGAAAGCGGATCTGCAAGGCGCCACCTTGGCGATCGTTCCCGGTGACCCCGAGCGCGTCAAGCGCATCGCAGAGCTGTTGGATAACCCGGTGCACCTGGCCAGCCATCGTGAATTCACTACCTGGCGCGGTGAGATGGACGGCAAGGCCGTGATCATCTGCTCTACCGGTATCGGTGGCCCGTCCACCTCCATCGCGGTTGAAGAGCTGGCCCAGCTCGGTATCAATACCTTCCTGCGTATCGGCACCACAGGTGCCATCCAGCCGCACCTGAACGTGGGTGACGTGATCGTCACTACCGGTTCCGTGCGCCTTGACGGTGCCAGCCTGCACTTTGCACCGATGGAGTTCCCAGCTGTTGCCGACTTCGACTGCACCACCGCGCTGGTCAACACCGCTAAAGAGATGGGCTCCAAGCTGCACATCGGTGTGACTGCCTCTTCCGATACCTTCTACCCGGGTCAGGAGCGTTACGACACCGTATCCGGCCGCGTAGTGAGCCGTTTCCAGGGTTCCATGAAAGAGTGGCAAGCCATGGGCGTGCTGAACTATGAGATGGAATCTGCCACCCTGCTGACCATGTGCACCAGCCAGGGCCTGCGTGCCGGTATGGTGGCTGGCGTTATCGTCAACCGTACCCAGCAGGAAATCCCGAACGCCGAGACCATGGCAAAAACTGAATCTGATGCCATCAAGATCGCATTGGGCGCAGCCCGCAAGCTGATCTGATAGCAGCTCTTGATACAAGAGCACCGAGTGGGGGGTGGGGGCCGTTGCGAAAGCGCGGCCCCTATCTTTATCTACCGTTTACCCCTTTTCCTCTCCCGTCACCCCTTTCACTAT
>NZ_CAWNYS010000186.1:0-16677 GCF_963878295.1 Aeromonas sp. HMWF014
GCAGTTAAGGCAGTTAAGGCAGTTAAGGCAGTTAAGGCAGTTAAGGCAGTATCAGAATTCATTAAAAGAAAAGCCGGGACAAGCCCGGCTTTTTCTTTATCACTCAGCAGCTGCTTCAGCAGCGGCCGGGCGGTCTACCAGCTCAATGTAAGCCATAGGGGCGTTGTCGCCTGCACGGAAACCGCATTTCAGAATGCGAGTATAACCGCCGGCGCGCTCCAGGTAGCGCGGGCCCAGTTCATTGAACAGCTTAGCCACGATCGCGTTATCGCGAGTACGGGCAAATGCCAGGCGACGATTAGCAACGCTATCAGTCTTGGCAAGGGTGATCAGCGGTTCAACTACACGACGCAGCTCTTTTGCCTTAGGCAGAGTCGTCTTGATGATCTCATGACGAACCAGGGAGCTGGCCATGTTGCGGAACATAGCCTGACGATGGCTGCTGTTCCGGTTCAGTTGACGACCACTCAAACGATGGCGCATGACCTTATCCTTCTAACTAAATCTGTGAAACCCGTAATCTGGATTACTCGTCAGCGATGCTGGCGGGCGGCCAATTCTCGAGGCGCATGCCAAGAGACAGACCACGGGAGGCCAACACGTCCTTGATCTCAGTCAGGGACTTCTTACCGAGGTTAGGAGTCTTAAGCAACTCAACTTCGGTACGCTGTACCAGATCACCAATATAGTGGATAGCTTCTGCCTTCAGACAGTTCGCAGAACGAACTGTCAGCTCCAAATCATCGACAGGACGCAGCAGAATCGGATCAAACTCGGGTTTCTCTTCTTTCTTCTCGGGCACGCTGACATCGCGCAGATCCACGAAAGCTTCCAGTTGTTCGGCCAGAATAGTGGCTGAACGACGGATGGCTTCTTCAGGATCCAGAGTACCATTGGTCTCCATGTCGATGACCAGCTTGTCCAAGTCGGTACGCTGTTCCACACGTGCTGCCTCAACATTGTAGGCAATACGAACGATGGGGCTGAACGCGGAGTCCAGCAGCAGGCGACCAATCGGACGCTCTTCATCATCGTTGTGAACACGAGCAGAAGCAGGCACATAACCACGACCGCGCTGAACTTTCAGGCGCATGCTGATTTCAGCATTGGCACCAGTCAGGTGGCAGATTACGTGCTCCGGGTTTACGATCTCGACTTCATCACCGTGAGTGATATCACCAGCGGTAACGGGGCCTGTTCCAGACTTGGTCAGGGACAGAGTTACCTCGTCCTTGCCTTCCAGCTTTACAGCGATACCTTTCAGGTTGAGCAGGATTTCAAGAATGTCTTCCTGTACACCTTCTTTGCTGCTGTACTCATGCAGTACCCCGTCAATTTCGACTTCAGTAACTGCACAACCGGGCATAGATGACAGCAAAATACGACGCAGAGCATTGCCCAGCGTGTGACCAAAGCCACGCTCAAGTGGCTCAAGAGTCACTTTCGCATGAGTCGGGCTAACTTGCTCGATGTCAACTAGCCGCGGTTTAAGAAAATCTGTTACAGAACCCAGCATTGTGTCCTCTCTTTAGAAGCTAGCTTTACTTGGAGTAAAGCTCGACGATCAGCTGTTCGTTAATGTCGGCAGACAGGTCGGAACGCTCTGGCAGACGCTTGAAAGCACCTTCCATTTTAGCGGCATCAACCTCTACCCAAGTCGGCTTCTCACGCTGACCAGCAACTTCCAGGGAAGCTTTGATACGCGCTTGCTTCTTAGCCTTCTCACGAATGCAGATCACGTCCTCAGGGGAAACCTGGAAAGAAGGAATGTTCACAACGCGACCGTTTACCATGATGGCTTTGTGGCTCACCAGCTGACGAGATTCAGCACGGGTGGCGCCGAAGCCCATACGGTAAACAACGTTGTCCAAACGACCTTCCAGCAGCTGCAACAGGTTTTCACCGGTGTTACCCTTTTGACGGGCAGCGTCGCGGTAGTAGTTGCGGAACTGTTTTTCCAATACGCCGTAGATACGACGAACTTTTTGTTTCTCGCGCAGCTGAACACCGTAGTCGGACAGACGCGCTTTACGCGCACCGTGCTGACCAGGGGCGGTGTCAATCTTGCACTTAGAATCAATCGCACGAACACCAGACTTCAGGAAGAGGTCGGTGCCCTCACGACGGCTAAGCTTAAGCTTAGGACCGATATATCTTGCCATCTTCTTTCTCCAACAATCCTAGACCAAGTAGCTACAGCGTTATACGCGGCGCTTCTTGGGAGGACGACAACCGTTGTGCGGGATCGGAGTCACATCAGTAATATTAGTGATGCGGAAACCAGCCGCGTTCAGAGCGCGGATGGAAGACTCACGACCGGGACCCGGACCTTTGACCATGACTTCCAGGTTCTTCACGCCGTATTCTTTGGCGATCTCACCAGCACGCTCAGCAGCTACCTGGGCAGCAAACGGAGTGGACTTACGGGAACCACGGAAACCTGAACCACCGGAGGTAGCCCATGACAGAGCATTGCCCTGACGGTCAGTAATGGTCACGATTGTGTTGTTGAAAGATGCATGAACGTGCGCAATACCGTCGCTCACTTGCTTTTTAACGCGCTTGCGAGCACGAGTCGGAGTTTTAGCCATTTTCTACCTTCCCGTTACTTCTTGATAGCCTTGCGCGGACCCTTACGGGTACGAGCGTTGGTCTTGGTACGTTGACCACGAACAGGCAGGCTACGACGGTGACGCAAACCACGGTAGCAACCCAGATCCATCAATCGCTTGATGTTCATGGAAATCTGACGACGCAGGTCACCTTCAACGGTGAATTTACCTACTTGTTCACGCAGACTCTCAATCTGAGCTTCGTCCAGGTCTTTAATTTTCACATTCTCAGCGATACCGGCTGCGGCACAGATGGCCTTGGAGCGGGTACGACCGACGCCATAAATCGCAGTCAACGCAATGACTGCATGCTTATGGTCAGGAATGTTAATGCCAGCGATACGGGCCACTATTCACTCCTACATATAGTAGATTACGACCACCACAAAGCCCGTGAGCGGATACGTGGCGGTCAACCAATACACAACAAAAGTTGGCTGGCTATATTAGCCAGCACAACTATTTGTTGCAAGTACTAACCGTAAAAAATTAGCCTTGGCGCTGTTTATGCTTTGGCTCGCTGCAAATCACACGCACCACACCGTGACGCTTGATGATTTTGCAGTTACGGCAGATTGCCTTAACGGAAGCACGAACTTTCATTGCTTAACTCCGTAACTACGCCGACCTTTAGCGGCCGTAGCCCTTCAGGTTGGCCTTCCTCAGGACGTCGCCATATTGATGAGACATCATATGGGTTTGTACCTGAGCCATGAAGTCCATGATAACTACCACGATAATCAGCAGCGAAGTGCCACCGAAGTAGAACTGTACGTTCCAAGCAGTCATCAAGAACTGGGGTACCAGACAGATAAAGGTTATATAGAGCGCACCTGCCAATGTCAGGCGAGTCATAACCTTATCGATGTAACGTGCTGTCTGCTCGCCCGGGCGGATCCCCGGGATAAAGGCTCCACTCTTCTTCAGGTTGTCTGCTGTCTCGCGGGGGTTGAACACCAGCGCGGTATAGAAGAAACAGAAGAAGATAATGGCTGCTGCATACAACATCTCATACAAGGGCTGACCCGGCTGCAGGACCATAGAGACCTGTTGCAGGATATCAGCGATCTTGCCGTCGCCCTGACCAAACCAAGAGGTAATGGTCCCTGGGAAAAGGATGATGCTGGATGCGAAAATCGCAGGAATCACACCGGCCATATTCACTTTCAACGGCAGGTGTGTGCTTTGCGCGGCAAATACCTGGCGGCCTTGTTGACGCTTGGCGTAGTTAACGACGATACGACGCTGACCACGTTCCACGAACACCACAAAGTAAGTCACTGCGAAAACAATCAAGCCCAGCAACAACAACAGCAGGATGTGCAATTCCCCTTGACGTGCCTGTTCGGCCGTAGCACCAATGGCATGCGGCAAACCAGCAACGATACCCGTGAAAATAATCAACGAGATACCATTACCGATCCCACGCTCGGTAATCTGTTCACCCAACCACATCAAAAACATGGTACCGGTGACCAGACTCACAACGGCCGTGAAATAGAAGCCCAAACCCGGATGAGTCACGAGTCCCTGCATCATATTCGGCAGACCGGTTGCAATACCAATGGCCTGGAAAGTTCCCAAAACCAGCGTGCCCCAACGGGTATATTGGCTAATCTTGCGACGGCCGGATTCACCTTCTTTCTTGAGTTCAGCAAGAGCGGGGTGAACCACAGTCAGTAGCTGGATAATGATCGATGCCGAAATGTACGGCATGATCCCCAGCGCAAGAATAGAAGCACGCGAGAGTGCACCACCACTGAACATGTTAAACATCTCAATGATGGTGCCCTTCTGTTGTTGGAACAACTCGGCCAGTACGGCGGCGTCAATACCAGGAATCGGCACATAAGAGCCTGCACGGAAAACGATAATCGCCCCGAGAACGAAGAGCAGACGGCTCTTCAGTTCACTCAGACCACCCTGTGCTTTAACATCCAATCCTGGTTTCTTAGCCATTGTACTGATTATTCCTCGATTTTACCGCCAGCGGCCTCGATGGCTGCACGTGCACCTTTGGTGACGGACACACCACGAACGGTCACAGCACGGTCAATGTTGCCAGACAGAACAACTTTAGCGAAAACGATGTTCTTAGTAACAACACCGGCTTGCTTCAGAGTGCTCAGATCGACCACATCACCTTCTACCATGGCGATTTCGTTCAGACGCACTTCGGCAGATACCAAAGATTTGCGAGAGAAGAAACCGAACTTCGGCAGACGGATTTTCAAAGGCATCTGGCCGCCTTCGAAACCAGCGCGGACTTTACCGCCACCGGAACGAGAGGTTTGACCTTTCACACCACGACCACCAGTCTTGCCCAAGCCGGAGCCGATACCACGGCCACGACGTTGTTTTTCAGGCTTGGAACCAGCGGCCGGAGACAGAGTATTCAGACGCATGCTTAGCCCTCCACCTTAACCATGTAATAAACCTGGTTGATCATACCGCGTACGCAGGGAGTATCTTCCAGCTCAACGGTGTGACCAATGCGACGCAGACCCAGACCACGCAGAGTCGCCTTGTGCTTTGGCAGACGGCCGATAGAGCTGCGAGTTTGAGTTACTTTTACAGTGTTAGCCATGTCGCATTACCCCAGAATTTCTTCAACGCGCAGACCACGCTTGGCAGCGATCTGGGCCGGGGATTGACCCTGTACCAGAGCGTCTACAGTTGCGCGAACAACGTTGATTGGGTTGGTGGAACCGTAGGTCTTGGCCAGCACGTTGTGGATACCAGCAACTTCCAGAACAGCACGCATGGCGCCGCCTGCAATGATACCAGTACCTTGTGAGGCCGGCTTCATGAACACGGAGGAACCGGAGTGAACGCCACGCACCGGGTGGTGCAGGGTGCCATTGTTCAGTTCTACCTTGCTCAGGTTACGTTTAGCCTGTTCCATCGCTTTTTGAATAGCGGCCGGAACTTCACGGGCCTTACCGTAACCGTAACCTACACGGCCGTTACCATCACCCACCACGGTCAACGCGGTGAAGGACATGATACGACCACCTTTAACAGTTTTCGAAACACGGTTTACTGCAATCAGCTTTTCTTGCAGTTCGCCGGCTTGAGATTCGACTTTAGCCATCTTCGACTCCTAGCTTAGAACTGAAGACCAGCGTCACGAGCAGCGGTAGCCAGAGCGGCTACACGACCGTGATACTTGAAACCGGAACGATCGAAAGATACGTTCTGAACGCCTTTGGCAATAGCACGCTCAGCGATTGCTTTACCCACTGCGGTAGCTGCATCAGCATTACCGGAGTGTTTGAGCCCTTCACTGATGGCTTTCTCTACTGTAGAAGCAGAGGCCAGAACTTCGGAACCGTTGGCTGCGATAACCTGCGCGTAGATATGACGCGGGGTACGGTGAACAACCAGACGGGTAGCTCCCAGTTCCTGCATCTTCTTCCGAGCACGAGTAGCACGACGGAGACGAGCTGCTTTCTTGTCCATAGTGTTACCTTACTTCTTCTTAGCTTCTTTAGTACGCACTTGCTCGTTGGCATAGCGTACACCCTTGCCCTTGTAGGGCTCCGGAGCGCGGTAAGAACGGATATCGGCGGCGACTTGGCCAACCAGCTGCTTGTCCACACCACGCAGAACGATCTCTGTAGCGGTCGGGCATTCAGCGGTGACACCAGCCGGCAGCGCATGCTCTACCGGGTGAGAGAAGCCCAGGGCCAGCGCGACAGCATTGCCCTTGATGGAGGCTTTGTAACCTACACCAACCAGCTGCAGCTTACGCTCGAAGCCTTGGGTAACACCGATTACCATGTTGTTAGCCAATGCACGTGCAGTACCGGCCTGAGCGTCAGCACCAGCGATGCCGTCGCGCGGGGCGAACTTCAGTACATTGTCTTCTTTGGTCACTTCTACACCGGCGTGGATGGAACGAACCAGAGAACCTTTACCACCTTTGATGGACAGTTCCTGACCGTTCAGAGTCACCTCTACGCCAGCAGGAATAGTGACGGGTGCCTTAGCAACGCGAGACATTTCCGACCTCCTATTAAGCGACGTAGCAGATGATCTCACCGCCCATGCTTGCCTTGCGGGCAGCACGGTCGGTCATCACACCTTTAGACGTGGACACGATAGCAACACCGAGACCGCCCATAACTTTCGGCAGATCAGTAGTGCGCTTGTAAATACGCAGGCCGGGACGGCTCACGCGTTGGATCAGTTCTACAACCGGTTTGCCCTGGAAATATTTCAATTCAATTTCCAGTTCCGGCTTCACATCACCCGCTACAGAGTAGCCAGCGATGTAACCTTCTTCTTTCAGCACTTTGGCGATTGCCACTTTCAGCTTGGAAGAAGGCATGGAAACCGCAACTTTGCTCGCCGCCTGACCGTTACGGATGCGGGTCAGCATGTCCGCGATCGGATCTTGCATGCTCATAGTCTAACTCCCGAGATTCTTACCAAGAGGCCTTTGTGAGGCCTGGAATTTCGCCCTTCATGGCATGCTCACGCACCTTGATGCGAGACAGGCCAAACTTGCGCAGGAAACCGTGCGGACGACCAGTAATATTGCAACGGTTACGCTGGCGGGACGGACTGGAATCACGGGGCAGCTGTTGCAGTTGCAAGACAGCATCCCAACGCGCTTCTTCAGAAGCGTTCATATCAACGATGATAGCTTTCAGCTCGGTTCGCTTAGTGGCGAACTTGGCTACCAGCTTCGCACGCTTTGCTTCACGTGCTTTCATGGATGTTTTAGCCATAACCCTAACCTTACTTGCGGAATGGGAAGTTAAAGGCAGCCAGCAGAGCACGGCCTTCTTCATCGGTATTCGCGGAAGTGGTGATGGTGATATCCAGACCACGAACGCGATCGACTTTGTCATAGTCGATTTCCGGGAAGATGATTTGCTCACGCACGCCCATGGAGTAGTTACCACGACCGTCGAACGCTTTAGCATTCAGGCCACGGAAGTCACGGATACGCGGTACGGAGATGCAAATCAGCCGTTCCAGGAACTCCCACATACGCTCGCCACGCAGGGTTACTTTACAACCTATCGGGTAGCCTTCACGAATCTTGAAGCCCGCAACAGATTTGCGAGCTTTGGTGATCAGCGGCTTCTGACCGGAAATGGCAGCCATATCGGCAGCGGCATTTTCCAACAGCTTTTTGTCAGAGATAGCTTCACCAACACCCATGTTCAGGGTGATTTTCTCGATCCGAGGGACTTGCATGATAGTCTTGTAACCGAACTGTTTGGCCAGTTCATTTACTACATCGGATTTGTAGTAATCATGCAGTTTCGCCATCGTTAAACTCCAATTACTTCACAAGTTCGCCGGTGGATTTGAAGAAACGAACTTTTTTGCCGTCTTCAATCCGGAAACCAACGCGATCAGCCTTGCCAGCGGCAGAGTTGAACAGCGCTACGTTAGAAACGTCCATTGGGGCTTCTTTGCTGATGATACCGCCAGCCTGACCCAGTGCGGGTACCGGCTTTTGGTGTTTCTTCACCAAGTTGATGCCTTCAACGTATACCTTACCTTCGCTTACCAGGACTTGAGTGACTTTGCCACGCTTGCCCTTGTCTTTGCCGGTAAGAACAATCACTTCGTCTTCGCGACGGATTTTAGCTGCCATCGTTCGACTCCTTACAGTACTTCGGGTGCCAGGGACACAATCTTCATGAACTTCTCATTACGCAGTTCACGGGTCACCGGGCCAAAAATACGAGTACCGATTGGCTGTTGGTTGCCGTTAAGCAAAACAGCCGCATTGTTGTCGAAACGGATGACTGAGCCGTCCGGACGACGAACGCCTTTACGGGTGCGTACGACCACCGCATTATATACATCACCTTTCTTCACTTTACCGCGAGGAATGGCTTCCTTGATGGAAACTTTGATGATGTCGCCGATGCCGGCGTAACGGCGGTGCGAGCCACCCAGAACCTTAATACACATTACACTGCGAGCGCCGGAGTTGTCGGCTACGCCCAGCATACTTTGCATCTGGATCATTTTAGTGCTCCGCTTTGTTTACTTCTTATCCCTCTCGGGATCTGGCTGCCTTCAAAAGGCGCGAAACTATAACACAGGATTTTTAGAAAAGGTAGCCTAAAAAACAAACGGCCCCGCTAAGGGGCCGTTTGGGCTAAAAAGTACCGATTAGGCCTTTTCTAAGATTGCAACCAGGGTCCAGGACTTGGTCTTGGACAGCGGGCGGCACTCGCGGATTTCCACGAGATCGCCAGCTTTACACTCGTTGTTCTCATCATGTACGTGCAGCTTGGTAGTGCGCTTGATGATCTTACCGTAGATCGGGTGCTTTACCTTGCGCTCGATAGCAACAGTGATGGATTTCTCCATCTTGTCGCTGATTACACGACCTTGCAGAGTACGGATCTTGTCAGTCATTACGCACCTGCCTTCTCAGTCAGTACAGTCTTGATACGTGCGACGTCACGACGCACTTGTTTCAGAGTGTGAGTCTGAGCCAGCTGGCCGGTGGACGCTTGCATGCGCATGTTGAATTGCTCACGCAGCAGGCCCAGCAGCTCCTGGTTCAGTTCATCGACGCTCTTTTGACGCAGATCTTGGGCTTTCATCACATCACCGTCTTAATTACGAAAGTGGTCTGAACAGACAGCTTAGCTGCGGCCAGGGCAAACGCTTCACGCGCCAGAGCCTCAGGTACACCGTCCATCTCGTACAGAACCTTGCCAGGCTGGATCGGGCAAACCCAATATTCCACGTTACCCTTACCTTTACCCATACGAACTTCGAGGGGCTTTTCGGTGATGGGCTTGTCCGGGAATACGCGGATCCAGATCTTACCTTGACGCTTAACGTGACGGGTCATGGCACGACGGGCTGCTTCGATTTGACGAGCAGTCAGTTGGCCACGAGATGTCGCCTTCAGGCCAAAGGTACCGAAGGATACTTCGTTACCAGAGGTGGCCAGACCGCGGTTACGACCCTTGTGGGTCTTGCGGAATTTAGTACGCTTAGGTTGCAACATTTACCGAATCTCCTTACTTACCGCGGCGTTTGTTATCGCGCTTGGGCTTTGCAGGAGCTTGCTCTTGAGCAGCGGCAGCATTAACTGCAGCCAGACCACCCAGAACTTCGCCCTTGAAGATCCAAACTTTAACGCCGATCACACCGTAAGTGGTGTGGGCTTCAGAAGTTGCGTAGTCGATGTCGGCACGCAGGGTGTGCAAAGGCACACGACCTTCACGGTACCATTCGGTACGCGCGATTTCAGCACCGCCCAGACGACCAGACACTTCCACTTTGATGCCCTTGGCACCCAGGCGCATTGCGTTTTGTACGGCGCGCTTCATAGCACGACGGAACATAACGCGACGTTCCAGCTGGGAAGTGATGCTGTCGGCAACAAGCTTGCCATCCAGCTCCGGCTTACGGACTTCGGAAATGTTGATCTGAGCAGGCACACCGGCAATCGCGGCTACAGCTTTGCGCAGTTTCTCAACGTCTTCGCCTTTCTTACCGATCACAACACCCGGACGAGCGGTGTGAATGGTCACACGGATGCTCTTGGCCGGACGCTCGATGGTGATCTTGGACAAGGACGCATTTTTCAGTTCCTTGGTCAAGAACTGGCGTACTTGAAAATCGCTGTACAGGTTGTCAGCGAAGTCTTTGGTGTTCGCGAACCAGGTAGAATTCCAAGGCTTGGTAATACCCAGGCGAATGCCATTAGGATGTACTTTCTGACCCATTGCTTATCTCCCAGCCTTAGCGTCGGATACCACTACAGTGATGTGAGCGGTACGCTTGAGGATACGATCCGCACGACCTTTGGCACGCGGACGGATGCGCTTCATGGAGGGACCTTCGTCGACCATGATAGTAGCAACACGCAGGGCGTCGATGTCGGCGCCTTCGTTGTGCTCAGCGTTTGCAATGGCAGATTCCAGCACTTTCTTAACCAGCACAGCAGCCTTTTTCGGGCTGAAGGTCAGGAGATTCAGAGCCTTGTCTACGGACAGACCACGTACTTGATCGGCTACCAGACGAGCTTTCTGGGCAGAAGTACGGGCATAACGGTGTTTAGCGATAGCTTCCATCATTTATCCCTTAGCGCTTCTTAGCCTTCTTATCAGCAGCATGGCCGCGATAAGTACGAGTCGGTGCGAATTCACCCAGTTTGTGACCGATCATTTCTTCGGTAACGAAAACCGGAACGTGCTGACGACCATTATGGACAGCGATGGTCAAACCGATCATGTTCGGGATGATCATTGAACGACGGGACCAGGTCTTAACCGGCTTTTTATCCCCGCTTTCCACCGCTTTCTCTACCTTCTTCAGCAAGTGCAGGTCAATAAATGGACCCTTCTTGAGAGAACGTGGCATGGTGATTCCTCTATGTTAACAATTACTTGTTACGACGACGTACGATGTACTTGTCGGTACGCTTGTTCTTACGGGTCTTGAAGCCTTTAGCCTTCTGGCCCCATGGGGACACAGGCTGCATGCCCTTGTTACGACCCTCACCACCACCGTGCGGGTGGTCGACCGGGTTCATCGCCATACCGCGAACGGTCGGACGAATACCACGCCAGCGGTTGGCACCGGCTTTACCCAGTTGACGCAACATGTGCTCGGAGTTACCGACTTCACCGATGGTGGCGCGGCACTCGGCCAGAACTTTACGTACTTCGCCGGAACGCAGACGCAGAGTTACATAGTTACCTTCACGAGCCAGGATCTGGATGAAAGTACCAGCGGAACGAGCCAGCTGGGCACCTTTACCAGGTTTCATCTCAACGGCGTGAACAGTCGAACCGACCGGGATGTTGCGCATCGGCAGGGCGTTACCTACCTTGATTGCGGCATCAGCACCAGAAGCGATAGCGTCACCAGCTTTCAGACCTTTCGGAGCCAGGATGTAACGACGCTCACCGTCTGCATACAACACCAGAGCGATGTTAGCGGTACGGTTAGGATCGTATTCCAGGCGCTCTACTTTGGCCGGGATACCGTCTTTGTCGCGCTTGAAGTCGACGATACGGTAATGCTGCTTGTGACCACCACCGATATGACGGGTAGTGATACGACCGTTGTTGTTACGACCACCGGACTTGCTCTTGCTGTCCAGCAGAGCGGCAAAGGGCTTACCCTTGTACAGCTCTTGATTGACGATCTTAACGACGTGGCGGCGGCCCGGAGAAGTAGGCTTGCACTTAACGATTGCCATTTTTCAGAACTCCTCTTACTCGGCTGCGCCCATGAAGTCGATGTCCTGACCAGCTTTCAGGGTCACATAAGCCTTTTTCCAATCGGAACGACGGCCTACGCGTGCACCTGCGCGCTTGGTTTTACCCTTCATGTTCAGGGTACGGACGGTCTCAACTTCGACCTCGAACAGTTTCGCAACTGCAGCTTTGACTTCCGCCTTGGTGGCGTCGACAGCAATTTTGAACACGATAGTGTTCTGCTTCTCGGCGACCATGGTGCTCTTTTCAGAGATATGCGGAGCCTTCAGAACTTTCAACAGACGCTCTTCGCGGATCATGCCAGCATCTCCTCGATTTGCTTAACTGCATCAGCAGTCATCAGAACCTTGTCGAAAGCGATCAGGCTGACCGGGTCGATACCGGCAACATCACGCACGTCAACTTTGTACAGGTTGCGAGCAGCCAGGAACAGGTTCTCATCGACTTCAGCTGTCACGATCAGAACGTCAGTCAGTTCCATCTCTTTCAGCTTGGCGATCAGTTCTTTGGTCTTCGGCGCTTCGATGCCGAATTTCTCGACAACGATCAGGCGCTCTTGACGTACCAGTTCGGACAGGATGCTACGGATAGCGCCGCGGTACATCTTCTTGTTTACTTTTTGGCTGTGATCTTGCGGCTTAGCAGCAAAAGTCACACCACCGGAACGCCAAATGGGCGAACGGATGGAGCCAGCACGGGCACGACCAGTACCCTTCTGACGCCACGGCTTTTTGCCGCCACCAGACACTTCAGAGCGAGTCAGCTGCGCGCGAGTACCCTGACGGGCACCTGCGGCATATGCAACGACGACCTGGTGAACCAGAGCTTCGTTGAATTCGCGCCCGAAGGTAGTCTCGGAAACTTCAAGAGCGCTCTTGGCGTCTTTCATTACCAATTCCATTACTATCTCCTCAGACGTTACGCTTTGACGGCAGGTTTGACGATCACGTTGCCGTTGGTTGCACCTGGGACTGCACCTTTGATGAGCAGCAGGTTACGTTCAGCGTCAACACGAACCAGTTCCAGGTTCTGAGTCGTTACACGCTCAGCACCCATGTGACCAGCCATCTTTTTGCCCTTGAATACACGACCCGGAGTCTGGTTCTGACCGATAGAACCCGGAGCGCGGTGAGACAAGGAGTTACCGTGGGTCATATCCTGGGTGCGGAAGTTGTGGCGCTTAACAGTACCAGCAAAACCTTTACCCTTGGATGTGCCAGTAACGTCTACCAGCTTAACGTCAGCGAGAAGATCTACTTTCAGCTCGCTACCAACAGTGAAAGCTTCACCGTTGTTCAGGCGGAATTCCCACAGACCGCGACCGGCTTCTACACCAGCTTTGGCGAAGTGGCCAGCTTCCGGCTTGGTCACACGGCTGGCTTTCTTGGCGCCAGTGGTAACCTGAATAGCGTTGTAGCCGTCGGTTTCTACAGATTTGACCTGAGTTACACGGTTAGCTTCAACTTCGATAACAGTCACCGGGATAGAAACGCCATCTTCAGTGAAGATGCGAGTCATACCCACTTTGCGACCTACAAGACCGATTGTCATTGTTATCAACCTCTTTCCGTAATTAACCCAGGCTGATCTGGACGTCTACACCGGCTGCCAGATCCAGACGCATCAGAGCGTCCACGGTCTTGTCAGTCGGCTCAACGATGTCTACCAGACGCTTGTGAGTGCGGATCTCGTACTGATCACGCGCATCTTTGTTGACGTGCGGGGAGATCAGGACGGTGAAGCGCTCTTTGCGAGTCGGCAGCGGAATAGGACCGCGAACCTGCGCGCCGGTGCGCTTTGCAGTTTCAACGATTTCCGCAGTGGATTGATCAATCAGGCGATGATCAAAAGCCTTCAGGCGGATACGGATTCTTTGGTTCTGCATTGACAGAGCTCCAATAGATAAAAGAACATAAACCAACACCGCCCGACCGGGAGTTATCCCGCCAGAGGTGTGATTTTTCACGTTTCCCCCCATATCGGGAGGACTGTATGGCTGGCTCTCGTAAACGAGGAACTCAGCAGCAGACATATCGTCTGGCTTACCTCATGGGTAAGCGGAGGGGATTATACGGATTTTTCAAATTTTCGCAAGGGAGAACGAACAGATTGTGCGCAGTTTTATGTGACAGATGGATCTCGTCGGCGGTGACACCATTTCCTGCCAATCGGGGGTAACGACAATCTTACAAACAGGCTGGTAGACTCTGCGCCTGCCTCCGTCTGTGGAACGACATCCAATGCTCAAAGATCAAAAGAAAGCCTATCAGTATGGACTCTGCGCCGTTGCCCTCTGGTCGACGGTTGCCACCGCCTTCAAGATTTCCCTCGCCTACTTCGAACCTGTGCAATTGCTGCTTGTTGCCGCCTTCACCTCGACCCTGACTCTCGGCGCTATCGTAGCCAAACAGGGCAAGCTGGCGCTGCTGCTGAGTTACCTCAAGGCTCGCCCCTTCTACTATCTGGCGCTGGGGGTATTGAATCCCTTCCTCTATTACCTGTTGCTGTTCAAGGCCTATGACCTGCTGCCCGCGCAGCAGGCGCAGACCCTCAACTACACCTGGGCCATCACCCTCAGTCTGCTGGCCGTTCCCTTTCTCGGCCAGAAGCTGCGCCGCCGCGACGGGGTCGCAATAGTACTGGGCTACTTCGGCGCCCTGGTGATCGCTACCCGGGGAGATGTGCTCGGCCTGCAATTCGACAGCCCGCTCGGGGTGACGCTGGCGCTGGTATCGACCCTTATCTGGGCCAGTTACTGGATCCTCAACACCCGCAATCAGGGGGACCCCATCGTCAGTCTGCTGATCGGCTTCATCATCAGTCTTCCTTTCATCATCGCGGCGACCTGGCTGCTCTCCGATTTTGCCATGACCGCCTGGCAGGGCTGGGTCGGCGCCATCTATGTGGGCCTGTTCGAGATGGGCTTCGGCTTCGTGCTCTGGCTGATGGCCCTACGCCACGCCACCAACACAGCCCCCATCAGCAACCTCATCTTCATCTCGCCATTTGCCTCCCTGGTGCTGCTCAACCTGCTCATTGGCGAAACCATACACCCGGCCACCCCAATAGGGCTTGGGCTGATCGTGGCCGCCCTTCTAATCCAGCAGCTCAAATACGGCAAGCGCTACCGCAAGAGCGCCGAGCCGCAAGCCTGACAATGCAAAAGGGCGTATCCATGGATACGCCCTTCTCTCAATCCATCCACTCCAGTGGCTGGTTCTTGGGTAGCCTGATCTCCACCAGCAAGCCCCCCAGTTCTGAGCGCCCCAGCCGTATGGTGCCATGGTGCTGGGAGACAATCTTGGCAACTATGGCCAACCCCAGGCCGCTGCCACTGCCGGTGCGGGCCTCGTTGCCCTGGGTAAACGGCTTGAGCACCCGGTTATAGTCCTGCTCCGGAATGCCGGGGCCATTATCTGACAGCCGTAGCCGCACCCAGTGGCCATCATCCTTCAGCTCGGCCTGCAAACAGCTCGCACCATAGCGCAACGAGTTACCAGACAAGTTGTTGAGGATGCGCCGGATGCTGATGGGATTGCAGGCCACACGCACCGCCTCTTCCGGCAATTCGAGATCCACCTCCAGCCCCTGATCGGTCTGCACCAACAGCACGTCGTGGATCAGCTGGGTCAGGTCGATTTGCTGGGTATCCAGCCCCTCGTCCGGCCGAATGTAGTCGATGAACTGATCTATGATGCCGTTGGACTCGTCAATGTCCGCATTGATGCTCTCCTTGAGATACTCATCCCCGGAAGACATCATTTCGGTCGCCAGCCGGATGCGGGTCAACGGGGTGCGCAGATCGTGGGAGACCCCGGCCATCATCAGATTGCGTTCCTCGATCAACCCCTTGATCGAGCTCGACATGTGGTTGAAGGTGCGGGTCAATCGGCGAACCTCCCGCGAGCCCAGCTCCCCCAGTGCATCGGGGAAGTGGCCACGGGCCACGGCCACGGCACCGGCCTCCAGATCCTCCAGCGGACGCACCAGCTGGCGGGCAAAACGCCAGGCCGCGAACAGGGTCACCACCAGCAACACACTCATGTAGAGGAGCAGCGGCTCTATGTCGTCATCCTCGATCTCGGTCAGCGGGATGCGAACCCACACCCGATTGGCCTGGGGCGGCTGGATCCAGATGATGTAGTGATCCTGGATCTCGACCCGCACCTTGGTCTTGCCCCCCAGCTCGCGGCTGATGCTCTCTTCCAGATAGGCGTAGGGCTTGGAGTCATTGAGCCCGTGCTGCTCCGCCTCTGTCTGGGTATAGATGTCGCTACCGGTGGCCACATAGACCAGCGCCTCGGCATCTTCGCTCAGCGCCAGCTGGTTGCTTTCGACCGGAAAGATGAGTTTGACCTGATTGGCCAACAGGTGGCTGATCTGCTTGACGGTCGGCGCCAGCAGATAGTTGTAGAAAGTGGCATAGGAGACAAACTGATAGACCACCAGGACAGCGGCCAGAAACCAGAGCATGCGGGAAAACATGCTGCTCACTTTCTTCATGCGCCATCACCGTCCGGCACGAAGACGTAACCCAGACCCCAGACGGTCTGCAAGTAACGGGGTTGGGCCGGATCCTGCTCCAACAGGCGGCGCAAACGGGAAACCTGCACGTCTATGCTGCGCTCGGTCGCCGTATATTCACGGCCCCTGGCCAGGTTCATCAGCTTGTCGCGGGAGAGGGGCTCACGGGGATGACTGACCAGCACCTTGAGCACGGCAAATTCGCCACTGGTCAGGGCCACCGGCTCGCCATCACGACTGAGTTCACGCGTCGCCAATTTGAGCTGATAGTTGCCGAAGGTCACCATCTTCTCGGCGGTCGAGGGAGCCCCGGGCAGTTC
>NZ_CAWNYS010000187.1:0-2205 GCF_963878295.1 Aeromonas sp. HMWF014
GCCTGTCACGCCGGGGGTCGCGGGTTCGAGTCCCGTCCGCTCCGCCAATATATTGAAAGGCCTTCCTGAATGGGAAGGCCTTTTTGCTTTTCCGATGCCTCAAGTTCATCTGCTTTAACCGCCTCCACTGTCCTTCGTGGTATCAATTCAACCTCATTCAAGGTCTAAGGCCTACCCTTTCAGTCCCCTTATCCATCTCAGTAGAACACGCAGAGCCAGACTGTGGTCATGTCGGGGTGAGTCCACTCCACCCTATGTTTCTGGCGGGCGGGAATATTGATGTGATCGCCCGGGCCCAGTTGTACCGATTGTTGTTCCTGGGTCTGCGGATCGATGAATAGCAGGCTGGCCTCTCCTTGCACTACCAGGATCCACTCATGTTCATCCTGATCGTACCACTCTCCCGGCGCCGTCTGATGGCCGTGGGAGAGAATGCGCTCGATTCGCAGGTGGTTGGTACTGACAAGACCCTGAAAGAGTTCGGTAGGCAGTGGCGAGGGAATATCGTTCAGCAGATTGCGCGTGTGCATGGGTCATCTCCCGTCTTGCAGTGCGAATAGTTCTCTGCAGTATAGAGGCGTTCCTCATGGATGAAGGTGAGGGCTGCAGCAAGCGCGTATGCAAATTTGTGTCCGAACGAGAACAATTTCTGCCATTTTGATGAAAAAGTCAGGGAATTCGCTGCAATTTCGACAAATTCTTGCTATTTTGCGCGCCACAAAAGCAAACGATTTCCTTCACACTTTCAGGATAAGTTATGGCAAAGCAAGATATGGCCGCCAACGGAGCAAAAGGCGGCTTTTTGGACTCTTATTTTTCCATTTCTGCGCGCGGCAGTAGCGTGCGCCAGGAGTTGCTGGCCGGTTTGACCACCTTCCTGGCCATGGTCTACAGCATCATAGTGGTGCCGAACATGCTGGGCGCTGCTGGCTTCGAGCAGGGGCCCGTCTTCGTGGCGACCTGTTTGATCGCCGCCTTCGGCTCCCTGCTGATGGGGCTGTGGGCCAAGCTGCCGATGGCCATCGGTTGCGCCATCTCCCTCACCGCCTTTACCGCGTTCAGTCTGGTACTGGGTCAGGGACTGAGCATTCCGGTTGCCCTTGGCGCCATCTTCCTGATGGGGGTGGTGTTTACCCTCATCAGTATCACAGGCGTGCGCCAGTGGATCCTGGACAACCTTCCCTCCGGCATTGCCCACGGCACCGGCATCGGCATCGGTCTGTTCCTGCTGCTGATCGCCACCAACGGTGTCGGTATGGTGATCAAGAACGAAGGGGCCGGTCTGCCGGTTCAACTGGGTGAGGTGACCTCCTTTCCTGTCGTCATGACGGTGCTGGGTCTGGCCGCCATCTTCGGTCTGGAGCGTCGCAAGGTGCCGGGCGGCATCCTGATGGTGATCATCGCCATCTCCATCCTCGGCCTCATCTTCGATCCGAACGTAACCTGGCAGGGCTTCTTCGCCATGCCGAGCCTGACCGGTGAAAAAGGTTCGCTGGTTGGCAGCATGGATCTGCTGGGCGCCCTCAATCCGGTGGTCATCCCCACAGTGCTGGCACTGGTGATGACGGCCGTGTTCGACGCCACCGGCACCATACGTGCCGTGGCCGGTCAGGCGGGTCTCATCAATGAGCGTGGCCACATCATCAGCGGCGGTAAGGCCCTGACTGCCGACTCCGTCAGCAGCATGGTGGCTGGCGTGGTGGGTGGGGCTCCGGCCGCCGTCTACATCGAATCTGCCGCAGGCACAGCAGCCGGTGGCAAGACCGGTCTGACTGCTGCGCTGGTCGGCGTGCTGTTCCTGCTGATGATCTTCCTCTCCCCGCTCAGCTATCTGGTGCCGGCTTATGCCACCGCACCGGCGCTGATGTACGTCGGCCTGCTGATGCTGGGCAACGTCACCAAGCTGGATTTCAACGACTCGGTCGATGCGCTGGCTGGCATGCTGTGCGCCGTCTTCATCGTGCTGACCTGCAACATAGTGACCGGCATCATGCTGGGCTTTGTGGCGCTGGTCGTGGGTCGTCTGTTTGCCGCCGAGTGGAAGAAACTCAACGTCGGCACCGTCATCATCGCCGTGGCTTTGGTGGTCTTCTATGCCGGGGGTTGGGCCATCTAACCCATCCGGTTATAGCGAAGGGCCCTGCGGGGCCCTTTTTCATGGCTCTGTCCCAATTACGTGTTGAAAGGCTAATCTTGAAGTAGGCC
>NZ_CAWNYS010000188.1:0-5531 GCF_963878295.1 Aeromonas sp. HMWF014
GTTCCAGAACATGCAGGGTGCCCGTGCCTGGCGTCGTCACCTGAGCGAAAACGCCTGCAAACCGGGTGCCGGCATCCAGGTCGTACTGGATGCCATGGGCAAGGTGCCGGAATTCGCCAGCGCCGACTCGGTGGAATAATCCTGTATCGCTTCACAGGTTTATGGCTGCACAGGGAGCCGCAGCTGGGCTGACCCTGAACCCGTTCCCGCCCACCAATGAAAAAGCCGGTAACACCTGGTGTTACCGGCTTTTCTATGCGTGGCCATCGCGCTGACGTTACGCCCCCTTGTCCACAAACTGCAGTTCGGGTGCAAATGACGTCAGCACATCGGCACAGTAGTCCCAAGTCGAGATGCGATAGTGCTGCAGATCCTCGTCCAGATGAAGCCCCTCCGATTCCTGATGGAACCAGCTGGCAAAACGGGACGGGGTGATGAGCTGGATCTGCTCCTCGATGGCATGACTCTCCTTGCCTTCCGACAGATCGCAATCCTCCATGACCCGCACCGCGAAGATATGGCGAAAGTAGACCCGGCACAGGATCTGGGGCGGCAGATCTATGCTTCGCGCCCGACCCAGCATGACGGTCAGAGAGTCACTCCAGATATCCTGATGCAGTTCGGCCACAACCAGGCCTGGGGGGAGTTGGCGGGACGGAGCCCAAGGTACGGCAACCTGCCGAATGGCATTTTTCTGTTCCATCATCCACCTCACTACGGCGCACGCCATATCTTGAGTGTATCTGAAACAAATTCCGCTGACGATGGCAATAAAAAACCCGGCTGGCGCCGGGTTTTACACGATTACTTGACGGCGTCTTTGAGCGCCTTGCCTGCCACAAAGGACGGCACATTCGCGGCTGCAATCTGGATTTCTTTACCAGTTTGCGGGTTACGGCCAGTACGGCCCGCGCGATGGTTCACCTTGAAGGTACCAAAACCCACCAACTGCACAGCATCGCCTTCTTTCAGGCTCTGGGTAATACCATTGATGATCTCTTCCAGAGCAACTTTGGCCTGAGCTTTGCTCAGATCGGCTTTGGCGGCAATTGCATCGACAAGTTGAGCTTTGTTCATAACATTTCCTTTATGATCGGGCATTTAGCACCGGGCCACTCTATTCAAAAAAAAACACTCAGGCAAAGGCTTTATCAGCCAGGTTGGCTTGAATGCTGGGGTTTTCATCAAGATCTGCGGAAATAGTCACAAATCTCACCCCTTCGTTATCGCGATGGATTGGAAGAGGAGAGCAAGTGATGGCGTCTTGTAGCCAAAACACCATCAGATGTAACAATATCCCCATACACCTATTGACGGTCAACAGGATTTTCCCTAGTTATAGGGAGTGTCGTCAGTCAATAAGAAAGGCCGGAGGCCTGTAGCGATAGCACTCTATGCCTATGCCCCACGGAGGGATTATGTTAACTGAACTGGAACAAACCAAACGCGCATTGGCAGGAAAGCATCGGGCTATCGATGACTGGCTGGATGCCAGGCAGGCTCTGCTGGTTGAATACATGCGGCTCGCCGGGCTGACGCCCGCCCGCACCAAACAGCGCTCACTCCCCGGCCATGTCGAACTGCAGCGTTTCTGCGAGCAACTGGTCGATTACGTCAGCGCCGGCCACTTCGAGATCTACAACCATGTGGTCACCGCCTTCGAAAAAGCCAGCGGCGACAAACTGGAGCTGGCCAAGCGCATCTATCCCAATATTCGGGCATGCACCGAATTCGCACTGGAATTCAACGACAAGTACAGCAACGCAGATGAGGCTCAGTTGCTGCTGCTGGATGAAGATCTGAATCAACTCGGCCCGGTACTGGAGGATCGCTTCAAACAGGAGGATCGGCTGGTCAAGGCGTTGCAAGTGGTAGAATCACTCAGCACCCGACAGGTTTGATATCCAATTTCGGAGCCAGTTCAAGATCCTGATGCGCAAGGTACATTACACTCTGTTATGACCTTTAGCACCAAACCCTATTGCTGACAGGAGATGATAATGTCCGAGCGTCGCCGTTTTTCACGAATCCTCTACTTGACCATGGCCGACCTCGTCCAGGGCGATAAGAAATGGCGTACCCAGCTGGTGGATATATCCCTCCAGGGGGCGCTCTTGATCCGGCCCGATGGCTGGGAGAGCAACGACAACAAAGAGTATGAACTGGGCTTCGTCCTGAGCGGCAGCGACATCGAGATCAAGATGCAGGTCGAACTGACCCATGAGGCCAGCAAGAAGCTGGGATTCTACTGCCACCATATCGACATCGACAGTGCGACCCACCTCAAGCGGATGGTAGAGCTCAACGTCGGAGATGAAGAGCTGCTCCATCGTGAACTGGAACAACTGCTGAACGAGCATCTGGAACACCCTCATCCCTGAGAAGCCCTCCAGATGCAATAGAAAGGAGCGCCGATGGCGCTCTTTTTATTGCTTGGATTGATTGCCGAGATCTGTTACATCCACGTTTTAAAACGCGGCTGCATCAATGGTCACAAGGCTTCCAGCGCATCTGCCAGTTTTTTCACCGGCACCACTTCCATCCCCTCGATAGGGTGCTTGGGCGCATTGGCATGAGGCACTATGGCACGGCGGAAACCGTGCTTGGCGGCCTCCTGCAGCCGTTCCTGACCGGACGGTACTGGCCGGATCTCGCCGGACAGGCCCACCTCACCAAACACCACCAGATCCTTGGGCAAGGCCTGATCTCTAAAGCTGGAAACCATGGCCAGCAACAGGGCCAGATCCGCACTGGTCTCTTCAACCTTGACGCCCCCCACCACGTTGATAAAGACATCCTGATCCGCCATCTGCAGCCCGCCATGACGATGCAGTACAGCCAGCAGCATGGCGAGACGGTTGTGATCCATCCCCACGGCCACCCGGCGCGGGTTGGATAGCTGGGAGTAGTCCACCAGTGCCTGCAGCTCCACCAGCAGCGGTCGGGTACCCTCCCAGATCACCATGACGATGGAGCCGGGGGCCTGCTCCTCACCCCGGCTGAGGAAGATAGCGGAAGGGTTGCTCACCTCGCGCATGCCCTGCCCCGTCATGGCAAACACACCGAGTTCGTTGACGGCACCGAAGCGGTTCTTGTGGGAACGCAGAGTGCGAAAGCGCGAATCGTTGGCGCCATCCAGCAATACAGAACAGTCGACGCAGTGCTCCAGCACCTTGGGACCCGCCAGGGTGCCATCCTTGGTCACATGGCCCACCATGAAGATGGCAACGTGATTCTGCTTGGCGTAACGGGTCAACAGGGCCGCGGCTTCCCGCACCTGGGAAACGGAGCCGGGAGATGACTGAACATCGGCCACATGCATCACCTGGATGGAGTCGATGACCATGATCTGCGGCTGCTCCTGCTGAGCTATGATGCAAATCTGCTCGACACTGGTCTCGGACAGCATGCGCAGCTTGTCGGTAGGCAGCCCCAGCCGGCTGGCACGCATCGCCACCTGCTGCAGCGACTCTTCCCCAGTCACATAGAGGGTCTTCATCCGCTCAGCCAGACCGCACATGGTCTGCAACAGCAGGGTAGACTTGCCCGCCCCCGGATTGCCGCCAATCAGAATGGCCGAACCTGGCACAACGCCGCCACCGAGCACCCGATCCAGCTCCTTGAAACCGGAAGAAAAACGGGGGATCTCTGTGGTGGCGATCTCCGCCAGCGTCTGAACCTGACTGCCGATGGCGCCGGCGTAGCCGGTGTAGCGGGCATGTTTGCCCGGCGTCACTGAGCCAAGACGCACCTCAGTGATGGTGTTCCACTCCTTGCATTCGCCGCACTGGCCTTGCCAGCGTGTGAAGTCGGCACCACATTCGGTACAAACATAGGCAGTTTTATTTTTGGCCATGGATAACTCGGGGACAGGATGAATTCCTGCTTGATATACTTGTTTGCGACCGACAGATCAAACCCAGAATCGGAAAAGTGACTTTCCTTGGCAGGAACACATGGATTCAGAACAACAACAGCACCTGATTGAACAGCTCATTCCTCTGCTCAGAGAAAAAGATTTCGATGACATCTTCAATCGCCTGACGCAGGACGAAAACAGCAACCGCCGTTTCCTGCTCAAGATGGAGATAAAGCGCAAATGCACCCCCTGCCGGCGTGTCATCGACATGCGCGACGAGCTGGGCGAAGAGTGCCTGGTCCATGAGTTTGAAGGGATCACCCACTTCATGCCGGCCGAGGCCATAGGCCTGTTTCAGTCCCAGTGCTATCTCTACCGGGATACCTACACCCTGGGTGTCAACGAGGCGCTGCAACATTGGCAGAAACACCCCCAGAGCAAGGGTGACGGTTCCTTGCCCCCCCCTGCCAGCCCGTTTCGCCAATACGATGTCAATCCCATCCCCTTCGCCAGCTACTACGGCCGACGTCAGGAGCGGATGCACTTCAGCTCGCCGGTGCTGATCAAGTTTCAGGATGGGGAGAAGCTGTTCGCCAAGAGCTCCGATCTCTCGCTGGGTGGGATGCGGGTATCGGTGCCCTATCTGCCCAGCTATCACACCGGCGCGCAGGTCGAGGTCTTCTTCACCGGGCTGGAGCGGGATACCCCCAATCCGGTGCTGCACCAGCCGGTCGGCTACCAGATCCTCGGCGAAGAGAGCAAAGAGGGAAAATATTGGCTGCGGCTGGTGCGATCGGGTGAACAGCCAGCATTCGATGCCTTCCTCAGCGACTTTATCGACGCCAACAAGATCCGTTATCGAGTCAGCGTCGACTATCTGCTTTCCGCCGCCATCATCAAGGGATATGAGCAGTTTTACCTGCCACGGATGACTGGCATGCCGCTCTTCTTCGGCACTGGTGACAACCCCAACCTCGAGATTGCCCTGCGTACCGAGAACAACCAGCATCTACTAGAGTACTGGCGAGACGAAAAGAACCGTGACGCACTGGCGGGGCTCTTCAGTGCCGAGCGAATGAAACAGCTCTGCCCGGCCCCCGGCACTACTGTAGAGACGCTCATCTACTGCTTTACCCATACGGTGCGCAGCCATATCTACTTCTTCTCGGCCACCGCCGAGGAGCTGCGCCAGAGCGGCCTCACTGCGCTCTTTTTCCAGGTAGGCTCCCGCCGCCCCAGCTGGCGTGTCTACAAATTCTCGCTGGAGGCATGCGAGTTACGGGAAGCTGACGTCGGCCAGTTGCAAGGGCTCGAGAATCCACAGCTGCAAGACATCCTGCTGCTCGAACGGCTCAAGCAGATCGGCTACTGCGGCCTGCTGCAAGACATCAGTCAGGAATCCCTGCGCGAGGAGTTCCGCCAAGAGGGGGAGTTCAGCAATAATGCCAACGAACTGCAGCGCTTCGGCCATGATCTTGGGGCCGCCCCCTTCGAGATCGAGACGCTGCATTATGTGCAGTTGCGCAAAGAGGCACGCTACATCCACAAGACAGCCGTCGCCATCAAGCACAACGGGCGGGCCTGGCTTGGTTGGACCCGCGACATCTCGGCCCACGGCATGCAAATAGAGCTGGAAGAGGCGTTCGAGGGCGAAAAAGATGACATAGTCACC
>NZ_CAWNYS010000189.1:0-7917 GCF_963878295.1 Aeromonas sp. HMWF014
TTCCCAATCGGGAAGGCCTTTTTGCTTTTTGGCATTTGTGAACGGGAATAAGGATGCGAGGGGCACCAGGCGGGGCTGCCACTCTCGACTCTGTCCCTGTCGGTTGTCACTTGTCACTTGTGCTTGAGCTGGGGGTCGTCTTTTCGTCCACTCCGCCACTAACAATAAGCCCAGTCTAACGACCGTGCTTTTTTCGTTCTGTATTTTCTTCAGTTCCACTGACTTCATTTCCTCTTGGCGATATTAACTGTCAACGCTCCGCAAGGCCTTTCCATTTGATGATGCTGTCGGCATACAATCTCCTCTGGTTTTAAATGGGATATTTGCCCCTATGTTCTGTCCGCGCTGTGGTATCAAATCGCTGCAAAAATGCAGTGAGAAAGAGTTCGTCTGTGGCTGTGGTTTCCACTATTTCCAGAACGTGGCGTCGGCCGTGATGGTGGCACTGTGCTGGCAGGATGAAGTGCTGGTTGCGGTGCGAGGGCGAGCCCCAGGCAAGGGATTACTGGATCTGCCTGGCGGCTTTGTCGATCCCGGTGAGTCGCTGGAGGAGGCGCTGGTCAGGGAGCTAAAAGAGGAGTTGGGGCTGGATCTGGGGAGAGAGGTGCCTCGCTATGTCGGCTCCTTTGCCAATGTCTATCCCTATGACGATGTGGTCTATCACACCTGCGATACCGTCTTCATACTGGAACTGGCACACAAGCCTGCCGTCGTTGCGGCCGACGATGTGGCTGCCTGCGAGTGGCGCAAGCTGGCTGACCTTTCACCCACCGAGTTTGCCTTCCGATCCACAGGCATGGCCATCGGCCAGCTGCAAAGGCGGTGAGCATGATGTCGAGCGCCACGGCGGCATCATTGCCCGAGAGGGCGTGCTGCACGCCACTCTTGCGGGTCAGCACACGGGTGGTGGAAAAGCCTCCATTGCCCAGGTATTCGCTCTGCATGGTGCCAAGACCCAGCCTGCTTGGCGTGCTGTTCGGCTTCTTCCTGGCGCTGCGGGCGGCGAGGATGGACCCCATACATGCGCGAAGACGCCGAAGAGAGTCATTGAGGCGACACACCACGCGCTGAGCGGGTTTTCAACCGCCCCCCGGTTCTTTTTTGCATGCGAAAAAAAGGCGCCACCCGAGGGGGGCGCCTGAAAGGTCAAACCTTGCGGTTTGCGGACCAACGGAACCAAGACTTCACACTCTCAGCGTTTACCCTGGCGGGCTCAGCCCTGCCATTTTCCTCCTTCCACTATCACATCATTGGGATCGGTATCGGCACTTAAGTGATCGCGCACATATTGGTCATAGAGCTCGAGCAGGTACTTCTCCTCACCCAGCTTGGCGAGACGGTCGTTGACCCAATCACGCAGCTCGATATTGCCCTTCTTCACCGCCGGGGCGATGGGATCTTCCGAGCCCAGCTTCTCGGGCAGCACCCGATAGCCCGGGTTCTCCTTGGCCCAGCTGAACAGCACCAGATTGTCCTGGGCGTAGGCGTCGCCACGGCCCTGCGCCAGCGCTTGCAAGGATTCGGTATTCTTCTCGAACTTGAGCACTTTCCACTCCGGATGATTGCGGGTCAGCCAGATGTCGGCCGTGGTGCCCGTGGTAACGATCAGGGTCTTGCTGGCCAGATCATCCAGTTTCTTGGCCGGGCTCCCTTCCGGCACCAGCACCTGCACCGCCACTCGCAGGTTCGGGTTGGTGAAATCCACCACCTCGCGCCGCTCCGGGGTCACTGTCATATTGGCAAGGATCAGATCCACCTTGTCGCTCTGCAGGAAGGGGATGCGGCTGGCGGGCTCCACCGCTACGAACTCGATCTTGCTCTCATCCCCCAACAGATCCTTGGCGAAGCGGCGGCCGAGATCGGTGTCAAAACCGACGTAGTTCCCCTTATCGTCCACGTAGCCAAACGGCGGTTTGTCGGTGAAGACGCCAACGATGAGCTTGTCACGCGCCTTGATCTTGGCGAGGGAACCGTCCGCCGCATGGGCAACGCCGCTGGCAAGACCCAGTCCCAGCAAAGCACTAAACAGAACCGAGGTGATTTTTTTCATGCTGACTCCTTTCGTTTGATGACATTCGTATAAGAAAACTTGGCGAGGAACTGGCGCGCACGCTGGCTCCTGGGATTGTCGAAGAATTGATGGGGTGCGGCCTGCTCCAGAATGTGGCCGCCATCCATAAAGACGATGCGATCCGCCACCGCCCGGGCGAAGGCCAGCTCGTGGGTGACGATGAGCAGGGTCATGCCGCTACCGGCGAGATCACGGATCACCTCCAGCACCTCCTGCACCATCTCCGGGTCGAGGGCGGCAGTTACCTCGTCAAACAGCATCACCTGCGGGTTCATGCACAGCGCCCGCACGATGGCGATGCGCTGCTGCTGGCCACCGGAGAGCTGGCGCGGATAGTCATGGCGTCGTTCCCACAGACCGATGCGGGTCAGCAGCTGCTCGGCTTGCAGCAGCGCCTCTGCCCGCTCCCGTTTTTGCACCTGCACGGGGCCAAGCAGCACGTTTTCCAGCACCGTCAGGTTGGGGAAGAGGTGATAGCTCTGGAACACCATGCCGATCCGCTGGCGCACTCGTTGCCAGTCGGTTGCGCCATCCAGCAGCGCACCATCGAAGCGGATCTCGCCCCCCTGAATGGGCTCGAGCCCGTTGAGGGTGCGTAACAAGGTGCTCTTGCCACAGCCGCTCGGCCCCAGGATGACGATCACCTCACCGGCGCGCACGCTGAGGCTGACCTGATCCAGTACCAGATTTGAGCCGAATTGTTTGCTGACGAGCTTAAGTTCAAGCAGAGGTGTCATACCGCATTACCCCATTTTTGCTCCAGCCGGCGCGAGGCGAGCGAGAGCGGATAGCAGACCAGAAAAAAGAACAGAAACAGCAGACCGTAGATAAGTACCGAGGCGTAGGTGCGCTCGATGATCTGCTGGCCCACCTTGATCACCTCCACCACCCCGATCAGCACCGCCAGCGAGCTGGTCTTGATGATGCGGGTGTAGATGTTGATGGTCGGCGGCGTCAGCCGTTGCAACGCCTGAGGCAGCAACACATGGCGATAGAGCTGCCAGGTCGAGAGCCCGAGCGCCAGCCCGGCCTCTTGCTGACCACGGGCCAGCGACCGCAGACCACCGCGCACTACTTCCCCCACCTCGCTGGCGCCCCAGAGGGCGAGCACCAGCACGGCGCACGAGAAGGCCGGGATATCGAGGCCGAAAAAGATCGGCAACCCGAAGAAAAAGAGATAGAGCCATACCAGCACCGGCACCACCCGAAACAGCTCGAGATAGCAGCGCAGCAGCCCTCGAACCAACCGACCGCCCTGTTGTGCCAGCACGCCGTAAGCGACACCGCCGAGGGTGGCAAACAGGATGGCAAGCAGGGAGATGGCGAGGGTCTGGCCCGCGCCCACCGCCAGCAGTGGCAGCGCTTGTGCCAACAACTCAGTGACCGGACTGGCCATGCTGAACCCTCCTTTTCGAGGTTCGCAGGGCCTGTGATGACGATGATAGGGCGTTCGGCACACTCATCAGGAGCCATGCTCGTTCAAGCGACTCAGTGACCGAACTGACCATGTTGCAGCCTCCTTTCAACGATTCGCAGAGCGAGGGACAGCGGCAGAAAGATCAGCACGCACATCAGGGTCAGTACCGCCAGCATCTCGTAGGTCTTGTAGTAGAGGGCGATGTAATTCTTGGTGGTATAGAGCAACTCGGGCACCGCCACTGCCGAGGCCACCGTGGTCTCTTTCAGCAAAAAGATGAAGTTGGCAAACAGCGCGGGCAGGCTGGCAAGCCAGGCCTGGGGCAGTTGCACGTGGCGCAGCAGCTGCCAGCGGGAGAGACCGATGGCCCGGCCCGCCTCCAGCTGGCTGGCGGGCACCGCCTGAATGCCTGCACGCAGCGCCTCGGTCAGATAGCCACCGCCGAGGAAGGTCATGGCGATCACCGCCGTGGCGAAACCTGACAACGACAGCCCCAGCGCTGGCAGCCCGAAATAGAGAAAGAACAACTGGATCAGCAGTGGCGTGTTGCGGGCCAGCTCCACATACGCGCGGATGAGTGCCGTGAGCGACGGCTTGTGCAGGCTCAGCAGGATCACGTTGAGCAACGCCACTGTGAGCGAGCTGAAGATCACTATGGTGCCGAGCTGCAGGGTGACCCAGACCGCCTTGCCAAATGCGGGCAGTGTGGTGAGGATGAACGCCCAGTCGAAAGTCATGCTGGTATCCTCCCGTCACGGCGCAGCCGTTGCGGCAACACAGTGATGGTGTCCGGGTACTTGATGCCGATCCCCGTGTTGAGCATCACCACCCGTTCACCCTCCCGGATCCTGCCTGCTTCACCCAACTGGCCGGCAGCGGCGAAGGCGGCCGCCCCTTCCGGGCAGACGAAGCGGCCCTCCTGAGAGGCGAGCTGGCGGATCTCGCCCGTCTTGCTGCAACGCAGATGTGATAGGTAGCTGTAGGGCATGCGTTATCCTGAATGAGTCGTCGAAGTCAGTTGCTTATTCCATCTTGTGGCCAAAGTGCCTGATAACAAACAACATAAAGTGGCAAACTTAAGCGAAAAAATTCATATGACTCCGCTCACCCATGCCAGTGTCGGTTCGCAGGGGGTATTCGCCAGCCAAGCCTCTGGGGGGTTGGGCCATCCGGCACTCTTTGTTACCCTGCCTGTTTCACCGACACCGCAGGGAGCCGCATCGATGCGAGCCATTGTCAGCCTGCTGGCCCTGTCACTGCTGAGTGCCTGCAGCGGCCAGTCAACCAAAGAGGATGCCATGTCAGGGAAAGCGCGCCTTCACTACCCCGTCACCCGCCAGAGCGAGCAGGTGGACCACTACTTCGGTCAGGCCGTGGCCGACCCCTACCGCTGGCTGGAGGATGATCGCAGCCCGGAGACCGAGGCCTGGGTCAGGGCCCAGAACCGGATGACTCAGGATTATCTGGCACAGATCCCGTTTCGCGATGCCATCAAGGGCAAGCTGGCCGCCTCCTGGAATTACGCCAAGGAGGGGGTGCCGTTTCGCGAGGGGCGTTATCACTACTTCTTCAAGAACGACGGTCTGCAAAACCAGCATGTCTTGTGGCGCCAGCTGGCGGGCAAGCCGGCCGAGGTGTTCCTCGATCCCAACCTGCTCAGCCCCGATGGCACTACGGCACTGGATCAGCTGAGCTTCTCTCGTGACGGCAAGACGCTTGCCTACTCCCTGTCGCTGGCCGGTAGCGACTGGCGCGAGATCCACCTGATGGACGTGGAGAGCAAGCAGCCACTGGAGGTGCCGCTCAGGGACGTGAAGTTCAGCGGCATCAGCTGGCTTGGCAACGAGGGTTTCTTCTACTCGAGCTACGACAAGCCGGATGGCAGCGAGCTGTCGGCCAAGACCGATCAGCACAAGCTCTACTTCCACCGACTCGGCACGGCGCAGGAAGATGATCGGCTGGTGTTTGGCGCCATCCCGGCCCAGCAGCACCGTTACGTGGGGGCGACCGTGACCGAGGATGATCGCTACCTGCTCATCTCGGCGGCCAACTCTACCTCGGGCAACCGCCTCTATGTGAAGGACTTGACCCGGGAGGGGTCTCCACTGCTGACGGTGCAGGGGGATCTGGCTGCAGACGTGAACCTGGTGGACAACCGGGGCAGCACGCTGTACCTGCTGACCAACCGGGATGCCCCCAACCGCCGGCTGGTGACAGTGGATGCGGGCAACCCTGGCCCCGAACATTGGCGCGATCTCATCCCGGAGCGTCAGCAGGTGCTGACGGTGCACAGCGGTAGCGGCTACCTGTTCGCCGAATACATGGTGGATGCCACCGCCCGGATCGAGCAGTTCGACCATGACGGCAAGCGGGTGCGCGAGGTGGCGCTGCCGGGGCTTGGCAGCGTGAGCGGTTTCAATGGCAAGCACGATGATCCCGCGCTCTACTTCGGCTTCGAGAACTATGCCCAGCCGCCCACCCTCTACAAGTTCGAGCCCAACAGCGGGGCAATCAGCCTCTATCGCGCCTCGGCTGCCCCCTTCAAACCGGAGGATTACGTCTCCGAGCAGCATTTCTACCTGAGCAAGGATGGCACCCGGGTGCCGCTTATCATCAGCTACCGCAAGGGGCTCAAGCTCGACGGCAGCAATCCGACCATCCTCTACGGCTATGGCGGCTTCAACGTGAGCCTGACCCCGAGCTTCAGCGTCTCGGTCGCCAACTGGCTGGATCTGGGGGGCGTCTATGCGGTGGCCAACCTGCGTGGCGGTGGCGAGTACGGCCAGGCTTGGCACCTGGCGGGCACCCAGATGAACAAGCAGAACGTGTTCGACGACTTCATCGCCGCGGCCGAGTACCTCAAGGCCGAGGGTTACACCCGCACGGACCGGCTGGCTATCAGAGGCGGCTCCAACGGCGGCCTGCTGGTGGGGGCCGTCATGACCCAGCGCCCGGATTTGATGCGGGTCGCCCTGCCTGCTGTGGGGGTGCTCGACATGCTGCGCTATCACACCTTTACCGCCGGGGCGGGCTGGGCCTACGACTATGGCACCAGTGCCGACAGCGAGGCCATGTTCGACTATCTGAAGGGCTACTCGCCGCTGCACAATATCCGGGCCGGGGTCAGCTATCCCTCGACCATGGTGACCACGGCGGATCACGACGACCGTGTGGTGCCAGCCCACTCCTTCAAGTTTGCTGCCACCCTGCAGGCCGACAACGCGGGGCCCAACGCCCAGCTCATTCGCATCGAAACCAATGCCGGGCACGGGGCGGGCACGCCGGTGGCCAAGCTGATCGAGCAGAGTGCGGATATCTACGCCTTTACCCTTCATGAGATGGGCTACCGGCAACTGCCGCGCCAACCATGACCCAGGCGAGATAGGCTACTGGCAACTGCCTGTCACCCCGCGAGATCAGGGCCCTGCGGGGCCCTTTTCGTTGTCAGCCTCCGGCGGTGCGACCATCCCTGTCTCGCCGCGATCCGGTTTCGGGCGACGGAGGTCATCCGCCGCGCCCCCGGTGGTATAGTCAGTAACAGGATCAGTATTCAAGGAGTCCATCGTGAAGAAGATCATTTACATACTGCTGGGGCTTGCGCTGGCCGCCCTGGTATCGATAGTCGCTCTGGTGAGCCTGATTGACCCCAATCAGTTCAAGCCCCAGCTGGTGGATCAGGTGCGCAAGAGCACGGGCCGCGAGCTGGTGATACAAGGGGATATCGGCTGGCGTTTCTGGCCAAGCCTGGGCCTCTCCCTCGAGAAGGTGGCGCTTCGCAACCCGGCCGGTTTTGCCGAGCCGGATCTGGTGCGCTTCGAGCGGGGGCAGGCCTCGGTAGCCCTGCTGCCGCTGCTCTCCCACCGGCTGGAGATTGGCGAGGTAACGCTGAACGGGGCGCACCTCTTCATCCAGACCAAAGCCGATGGCAGCTCCAACCTGAGCGATCTCATCAAGGCCCCTGAGTCGGCAAAGGGCAGCGAGCCCGCGCCAGGTGGCCAGCGCCAGCCCCCTGCGAGTAATGGCCAGACCTGGCAGATCAGCCTGCAGGGTGTGGTGCTGGAACAGGCCAGTGCCCTGCTGCAGGACGATCGCGACGGCACCATTTCCCGCCTCGAGCAGCTCGATCTCAACCTGGGTCAGCTGGCGGTGGATCAGTGGGTGCCGGTGACCCTGGCCGCCAGGGGGGCACGCGGGGATCTTGTTTTCGATATCAAGGGGCAGGCTCGGCTCAAGCTGGCCCGGGAGGCAACAGCCAGCGAACTCAAGGATCTCAGCCTGAGTGGCAGCCTGAGTGCGCCGACGCAGCGGCTCGATGCGTTCTCCCTCAAGGCTGACCGGATGGCACTGGGGCAGTGGAGCAGCCTCACTTTGAACCTGAGCGGCGTACAGGGGGCTGCGGACAAACCGACCCTGGCCGGCACCCTGGAGG
>NZ_CAWNYS010000190.1:0-7340 GCF_963878295.1 Aeromonas sp. HMWF014
AGCCACAAAATAACGGATCTGGCGAAAGGTAAAGTTCATCGGGCATCCGGCCACTCGCGACTGGGGTGGCTGTCAGCTTAACCTCGAATCCCGCTCAAACAAAAGGCGCCGTGATGGCGCCTTTGTCATTGATCTCGCAACGATTAGCGAGAGCTGGCTGCGGCCACCAGCGGAACCCGGTTCACCCCTTTGCCCATGTAGGCGAGGGTGACGGTCACTATGATGCAGGTGAAGCTGAGCCACATGTAGGGCAGGTAGTCGAGGGTGGCGACTCCGAGCACCCCGGCCATGAAGATGCCGTTGTCGCTCCAGGGCACCATGCCGCAGGTGAGGGTGCCGCCGAACTCGGCGTTGCGGGAGAGGTTCTTGCGTGCCAGTCCCAGCCGGTCGTAGTTCTTGGCCATGATCTTGGGGGTCAGGATCAGTGATACATACATGGCCGAGCCGAACACGTTGGCCAGAAAAGCGGTACCAATGGTGTGGCTGGTCAGGCTGCCGACACTGTTGATGCGTTTTTCGAAGGCACTGGCAATGACGGAGAGAATACCGACCTTCTCCAGCAGGCCACCAAAGCCCAGGCCGAAGATGATGACTGCGACCGAGCCCAGCATGGACTCCATGCCGCCGCGACCGAGAATGTTGTCGATAAAGTCGATGCCAGAGCTGATGGCAAACGGGCTGTAGGCGGAGTGCATCGCCTTGACCGGATCCATGTCCTGAAATGCGATGGCCCAGATCAGGCCCAGCAGGGCGCCGAAGCTGATCACCGGGAAGGCGGGTTTGCGGTTGGCCAGCAGGCCCAGCACCAGCACCACGGGGACTATGGCCAGCGGGGTGATGTTGAACTGGTTGTCGAGCGCCTCCATTACCAGATTGACCTGCTCCAGACTGACATTGCCTGAATATTGCATGCCCACCACGGTGAACAGCACGGCGGTGATGACATAAGAGAGCAGGCTGATGGGCAGCATCCCTTTGATGTGCTCCACCACGTCGACGTTGGACATGGTCGAGGCCAGCACCACGGAGTCGGAGAGCGGAGAGAGCTTGTCACCGAAGTAGACGCCGGAGAGTACGGCACCTGCCACCAGCGGCGCAGGCACGCCGAGACTGTGGCCGATCCCCATCATGGCAATACCGGCCGTGGCGGCAGATCCCCATGAGGTGCCAGTGGCCAGTGAGGTCAGGGAGCAGATGATCAGGGTTGCCAGCAGGAAGATGGACGGGTGGATCACCTTGAGGCCGAAGTAGATGATGCTGGGCACTATGCCGCCAGCAATCCAGGTGCCAACCAGCGCACCGACGGAGACCAGGATAAGGATGGCCCCCATCCCCTTGGCTACGCCGTCAACGGCCGCCTGCTCCAGAGATTTGTAATCGTGGCCAAGCTTGATGCCGAGCCCCATGATGATGAACCAGGCGATGAACAGCGCCAGTTGGATGGGCAAATCGAGCACGCTGGTGAACGAAAATGCCAGTGCCAGGAAAATGGCCAGACAGGCAAACACCTGCGCCATGTTCGGTAGTCGGATGTGGTTTTGTTGGTTTTGCATAGATACTTCCTAAACTCTTGCTCGCCAAGGTCAGTCCCTCTCGTCCTGTGGATACACGTATCCCGAGGGGCCAACCCAAAAAGAGGCCGCAATCTACCACAAACCTGGGGGGGAGAATCCCAACAGATTTAGCAAAAATGCACTTTTGATTGGAAAACTTACCAATTAGTTGATCTCATAACCCGTTTTTGAGTGCTCTGTTTGCCCCGATGGACATTTGAATCTGATAGAAAAGTCCGATTGCATACGCCTAAAATACAAATGATAATTGTTATTGATTGGTAGGGGAGGCATCACCATGATCTGGATTGTGAGAGTCATGCTGTTGGGCGGGCTGCTGGCTGTGCTGGGCTGGGGTCAGGATAAGGAGTACGGCATCTGGAGTCTTGGCTTTGTGCTGGCCGCCTGGGTCATGCTTGAACCCAGATTGAGGCCAGCCTTGATCCTGCTGCCAGTGGCAGGGCTGACCGGTATTGTCACTTTGCTCTGGCAGCAGCCTTGGTTATGAGGTTTTGACGGGATCCTGCTTGATCTTTTGCTGTGCCAGTGTGAGTGAGTCGACAACCAGCCTCTCCATTTCGGTGCGCTTGGCATCGGTCAGGAAGTAGAGCATATCGACACTGTGGCGAATATAGTGGGCCGGGAGCTGGTTGAGGGTGAGACAGCAGAGATCGGCCATCTGGTCGCTGGTGAGCGTCTGTTGCAGTCCCTGTTGCTCAATCTCCTTGAGCACCAGATGTTCGTAAAAGTTGTGAATATCGGTATCCGGTAGCATATGCGTTCCTTGGCATGACGATGGGCGGTAAGTCGTCAAAAGCATAGTCATAACAAGGAGTGAAAACAAAAGGCCCATCACTTGCGTGATGGGCCTTTTATGTAATGAATGGTGCGAAGAGAGGGACTCGAACCCTCACATCCGTGGGACACTAACACCTGAAGCTAGCGCGTCTACCAATTCCGCCACCTTCGCACACTGATTTTCTCCAGCTGGTTTTTAAATGCGGTTGGAGCGCATTGCTCTGTTTTTACATGTCAGAGTCATGGTGCGAAGAGAGGGACTCGAACCCTCACACCCGGGGGGCACTAACACCTGAAGCTAGCGCGTCTACCAATTCCGCCACCTTCGCACATTCGGGTTTTCTAGTTGGATTTACATGCTGCTGAATCAGCATGGCAGTATTGGTGCGAAGAGAGGGACTCGAACCCTCACATCCGTGGGACACTAACACCTGAAGCTAGCGCGTCTACCAATTCCGCCACCTTCGCATCACTGCGGAGGGGGATTCTATAGAGTTTTGGGGGAGCGTCAACAGCCAAAGGGGACTTTTTTCGCTGTTGACGTCCAAGGTGAAACCAAGGGTACAAAACTTCAGCAATTAGCCGACGTTTACGGCTCAGTAACGGCCCAATGCACTCTGATACATCAGTTCGTACTGGGTGACCGAATCAGGCCAGTTGAAGCGGGTACTCATGGCGTTGTGCTGCACCCTGGCCAAGCGCTCTTTGTCCTGCAGGAAGTAGAGCAGACTGCGGCGCATCGTATCGAGCAGGATGGAGGCCGTCGGATCGTTGAAGCAGAAGCCGGTGGCATGCTCGGGATCGGCATCCCAATCCACCACGGTATCTTTCAGACCTCCCACTGCACGCACCAGTGGCAGGGTGCCATAGGCGAGGCTGTACATCTGGTTGAGGCCGCAAGGCTCGAACAGCGAGGGCATCAGGAAGAAGTCGGCACCGGCTTCGACCAGATGGGCTAGACGATCGTCATAGGTGTTGATGAAGGCGAGTTTGCCCGGATACTGCTGGGCCATGGTTTGCAGTTGTGTGGCGAGCGCAGGATCGCCAGAGCCGACGATCACCACTTGCACCTGATGGTGGAGGAATTTCTCCAGTGCAGGGAGCAGCAGGGGGACGCCCTTCTGCTCGGTCAGGCGACAAACCATGCCGTAGATGGGCAGATCCGCAACGGCAAGCCCGGCTTCCTCTTGCAGGTGCTCTTTGCAAATCTGCTTGCCTGCCATGTTGTCGATGCTATAGGTCGCAGGCAGGAACTCGTCGAACTCCGGATCCCAGTCCTTGTAGTCGCAACCGTTTAGGATGCCGCAGAGATCGGCGGCCCGCTGCTGGAAGATATGCGCCATGCCGTGGGCGCCAAGGTGAGTCAGCAGCTCCTGGGCATAGTTGGGGCTGACCGCATTGATTTTGTCGGCGTAGAGCACCCCGCATTTGAGCAGGTTGACGTGGCCGTAGTCATAGTTGAGGCGGTGTTCGTAATCCGCGATCTCGGGCATGGCCCAGAACTGCTCGCGGCCGAACACCCCCTGAAACGCCGCGTTGTGAATGCTGATCACACTGCGGGTCTGCTGGAAGAAGGGGTTGTGGGCATGGCGGGTTTTCAGCAGCAGCGGCAGCAGGCCGGTATGCCAGTCGTTGCAGTGGGCGATATCCGGGGCAAAGCCGAGCTGCTCGCAGGCATGGAGGGCCGCGGCCGAGAAGAAGGCAAAACGTTCGCCATTATCCGGATAGGCCTGATTGTTCTCGGCGTAGAGCTGGGGACGATCGAAATATTGCGGGCAGTCGAGCAGGTAGACGCAGACGCTATCCAGTGCCATCTGGTAGATGCGATAACCGATGTCTGGCAGCCCTGGATGGGTTGGCAACCAGTGTGAAGCGACCAGTCTGGCCTCATCCCGTCGCTTTATCGTCTTGTAGAAGGGCAGCATGATCCTGACATCATGTCCCTTCTGGGCCAGGTACATCGGCAGGGCTCTGGCGACGTCTGCCAGACCTCCGGTCTTGGCCAGCCCCTCAACTTCCGAGGCAACAAACAGGATTTTCAGTGGGTTAATAGCCAACTCTTGCTCCCTTAGGTACCACCACGATACCGCCTTCGGATACGGTAAATCGCTCTCGATCGTGGTCCAGATTTTCACCGATAACGGTGCCGGGCGCAATTTCAACATTTTTATCTATGATCGCGCGCCGGATGGAGCAGCCTTCACCAATCTTCACATCCCCCAGCAGCACGGACTCACTGACATGGCTGCAAGCGCCGATATTGCAACGGAAACCGAGGATGGAACGCTGGATCTGGCTGCCCTGAATGAAGCAACCGGCGGAGATGAGGGAGTTGGCGATCTTCACTTTGCACTCGTCGCTGTCGATGAAGGTGGCAGGCGGCAGTGCCGGATAGTGGGTGTGCAGCGGCCACTTGCGGTTATAGAGGGAGAAGGGAGGGTTGTCGGCCACCAAATCCATGTGCGCTTGCCAGTAGGAGTCAAGGGTGCCCACATCCCGCCAGTAGACGCTCGGTCTTTCGCCCGGGATGACGTTGGTGCTGTAGTCATAGACATAGACGGGAGCGCGCGGGTAGAGGCTCGGGATCACATCCTTGCCAAAGTCGTGGCTGGAGTTCTCCTCGGCAGCATCCCGCTTCAGCTCGCGGCAGAGGGCATCGGTCTCGAAGATGTAGTTGCCCATGGAGACCAGCGCCTGGGTCGGATCGCCGGGGATGTGTTTGGGATGCTTGGGCTTTTCCTGAAAGCCGATCATCTTCCCTTCGGCATCCACCTCGATCACCCCGAATGCGCTCGCCTCTTCGATGGGCATGCGCAGGGCGGCGACCGTCATGGCGGCACTCTTCTGCTTGTGGAAGGTCACCATCTGGCTCACATCCATTTTGTAGATGTGGTCGGAGCCAAAGATGCAGACGTGATCCGGTTCGGCCCGCTCGATAAAGCCGAGGTTCTGGTAGATGGCGTCTGCGGTGCCGTCATACCAGCGTTTGCCCATCCGCATCTGGGCCGGGATGGGGTCGATGAAGCGGTCGGTGATCCCGACGATATTCCAGCCCTTCTTCATGTGCAGATAGAGGGACTGGGATTTGAATTGGGTCAGCACGTAGATGCGCAGAAAGTCTGCGTTGACGAAGTTATTGAGGACAAAGTCGATCAGCCTGTAGCTGCCACCGAAGGGGACGGAAGGCTTGCTGCGGGTCGTGGTCAGAGGCTGCAGGCGAGTACCTTCGCCACCAGCCAGGATCATGGTCAAGATGCCTGCCATCGTATTTCTCTCCCTGAATGAACAAGATGAAAAGGTTTTCAATGCTAGGTATAAAAAACACCCCTAAAGGGGTGTTTTTTATCGTGCTATTAGTACCTTATCAGATACCGGATGGCGCTCTCTAGCGGTTTGATTGTGCTGCTTAGACTTATTTACACTTTGCTCAGATAGACCTTGAATTTGGCATCACTGCTGATCACGTCCACCCGTTTGAAATGTGTTTCCAGTATAGGCTGGTAGCGCAAGAAGGCGTTGGCAACAATGGTCAGCGAGCCATTTGGCAGCAAAAACTCCGGTGCCCTGGCGAGGAAGGTTTCGGTCGCGGCATAGAAGGTTTTGAGACCCGCATGGAATGGCGGATTGGAGACGATGTGCTGGAAACGGGTGGAAACATCCGAATAGACATCAGAAGGATACACCTTGCCCAGCAGACCATTGATCGTCAGGGTGCGGCGGCTCGATTCGAGCGCCAGCGCGCTGATATCCACCATGTTGACCCGCAGGTCAGGATTGCGCTTGGCCAGCACTGAACCAATCACTCCTGCGCCACAGCCGAAATCGAGCAGCTCACCCTGCATCGGCGGCACCGCCGCCAGCAGCATCTGGGTGCCGAGATCCAGCTCGGCGGCGCTGAATACCCCGGGCAGCGCCAGCACGGTCAGTTCGGTGTCACCCGCCTTGCACTGGTAGCGGCCAAACCAGCTTTCCAGTTCGAACGGGGCGACCGGCTTGCAGAGCTCGCCGTGATAGAGGGAGCAGCGGCGCGCCGAATCACGCTTGATCGGCTTCTCGCCATAAGGGGCCAGCAGCTTGTCGGCGCCATTGATGCCACCGCGGTTTTCACCAGCCAGGAACAGGTCGGCGCCGGCTTCCAGCAGGGGAGTCATCATGGCCAGCAGATATTGCGCCTCGGCTTTGGCCTTTGGCATCAGCAGCAGCAGGGCGTCGAAGCGGGGGGCACCACCGAGCTGGTGGTCGAACAGGATCCCTTCGCCCAGGGCCGCCTGCTGGCTGCGGTAGTAGCAGTAATCGGTGGTAAAGACGGTCAGGGTCTGGGCCAGAGCGGCCAGCTGGCGCGGATAGTCATCCTCCAGCGCGCCACAGACAAGTAGCCGCTTGCCGACAAAGAGGGCTTGGTTTCGTTCCAGCATCTGGCTGACGGCACTGATAGGGCTGCTCATCGGGTCTCTCCGCTCAATTTTGGGCGGCCATTATACATAGCCCCTTTCGCCTTGACATTTATGCCGTGTTCCCGAAATATGCCCAGACACCATTTTTTGACCAGAGATGATGAAATGCGGTTCAACGGGTTGAAACGAAAGCACAAAAAAAGCCTGATATTCGGGCCTGCCGACGTTCGCGCGTAACCTCTCATCGCTGAGAAACTTAAAACCCCGGTTGCGCGCATCGTACCGGGGTTTTTTATTGCCATATGCGCGTTATTTAGGAGAAGGAAAGCCCATGTTTCAAGGTTCAATCGTTGCGTTGATCACCCCGTTTCGACAGGGCAAGCTGGATGAAGAGGCGCTGCTGCGTCTGGTAGAGTGGCACATCGAGCAGGGTACCCACGGCATTGTACCTGTGGGCACCACGGGCGAGAGTCCGACCCTGACTCATGACGAACACTGCCGGGTGGTCGAGCTGGTGGTCAAGCAGGTGGCAGGGCGCATCCCGGTGATTGCCGGCGCCGGTTCCAACAATCCGGTCGAAGCCATTGAGTACACC
>NZ_CAWNYS010000191.1:0-4691 GCF_963878295.1 Aeromonas sp. HMWF014
GCTCCCCCCCACCAGCGCCACTATCTCCCCCGGCGCCAGTTGCAGGCTGATATCGGTCAGCAATGGCTGCCAGCTGCGTCGCCCCAGCCAGGAGTAGTGGGCCGCCTCTATGGTCACATGGTCAAAACTCAGCATGGTTCCCCCCCAAACCAGAGCTGCTGCAGGGCTCGGGTAGCCTGATCAAACAGCAGTACCAGCAGCAGCAACATCAACCCCGGGAAGAGCGCCAGCCACCAGCCGCCACCGGCCAGATAACGCAACGCATCGGCCAGCAGCAGGCCAAGGGAAGCCTCATGGGTCGCCAGACCAAAGCCGAGAAAACTCAAGGCCGCGCTGTGCAGCACCGCATGGGGAAACATCAGCAAGGTGCCGATAAACCACTGGGGTAACAGCCCCGGCAGCAGGTGGGTGCGCCAGCGACGCAGCGCCCCCATCCCCTGACAGCGGGCCAGCACCACGTAGTCGCTGCAGGCGATCCGCCGCGCTTCTGCGCAGAGAATGAGCGCCAGCTTGGGCCAGTGGGTCAGCGCCACCGCCAGGATCACCCCGCGCATGCCGCCCCCCACGGTAAAACAGATCAGGATCAGCAGCAGCATATGGGGCAGCGCCAGCATGGCGTCGATGAGCAGCCGCACCGCCACATCGCATCTGGGGTGAATGAGCGACACGCTTGCCGCCACCATGGCCAGCAGACCACTACAGAGCGCAGTGCTGATGCCCAGCTCCAGACTGGTGAGGGCGCCCTGAAAGGCCCGCAACCAGAGATCCCGCCCCATCTGATCGGTCCCGAACCAGTGGACCAGCGAGGGTGGCTGCTGGCGCGCCAGCAGATCCATTGGCACATCCTGATGAGAGAGGCTCCAACCATAAGTGGCCAGCAGTGCCAGCCCGATCAGGGCCACGCCAAGGCGCACTATGGAGGGGAGCGGATTAAACAGCATGCTCCCCCTCCCAACCCCGGTTGATGCGCGCCAGCAGCAAACTGGCCACTGTGTTGCCAATAAAGACCAGCAGGGTACAAAAGAGCACTATGCCCATCAGCAAGGGGATATCCCCCCGCAGCCCCGCATCCACCGTCGCTTGCCCGAGCCCCGGATAAGAGAACACTTTCTCCGCCAACAGCGATCCGCCAATCAGCTCACCGAGGGAGGCAAACTGCAGGCAGATCGCCGGGGTCAGGGCGTGGCGCAGCACATGAAAACGCAGCATGGGCCAGCCGCCATCCCCCTGGGCGCGGGCGTAGCGGATAAAGTCGCTCTCCAACACCTCGGCCACCCGCCCCCGGGTATGCAGGGCAATGTTGCCCACTCCGAGCAGCGCAAGCGTGGTGACCGGCAGCAACAGATGGCGCAATCGCATCAGCCAGTCCGCCTCATCGGCAGAGAGCCCCGGCGTCCAGGCGCAGCAGACCGGCAGTAGCGGCCAGTGCACCGCAAACAGGGTGAGCAGCAAGAGACCAACCCAGAAGGTGGGCAGGGAGGCGAGCAAGTAAGCAAAGCGGCAAATAAAGCGATCGGGCCAGCGATTGAGATAGCGACCGGCGCACAGCCCCAGCAGAATGCCGAAAAAGCCGGAGAGCAGCCAGGCCCCCGCCAGCAGCAGGAAGGAGGCGGCAAAGCGGCTGCCGATCACCTGAGCCACAGGCGCGTTGTAGAGCATGGAGTAACCGAGATCCCCCTGCAGCACCTGGCCGAACCAGTGCCAGTAGCGCAGCCACAGCGGCTGATCCAGTCCCCAGCGGGCGGCAATGCGGGCGTACTGCTCGGGCGGCACATGGAGCAGATCGTTGCCGATATAGGCCTTGATGGGATCAATGGGGGAGTAGCTCAGCAGCACAAAGGTGGCGACAGAGACCAGACATAGCAGCCCTGCCAGACGCAGCAGGGCTTTTACCAGAATGTAACCGGAAGAGCTAACGGGAGAACTTAACGGCACGTCCACCGCCAGTCAGAGAGGTTGTTGAGCAAAGACCAGCTACCGTGAATTTCCGGCGCCCCCTTGCCAAGATCGATACAGCGGTTGGCCAGATAGGTGTGCTGCACATTGAGCAACCAGGCCCAGGCGGCATCCCCCTGCACCCCGGCGCCTGTCTTGCCATCCCACTCCACCTGCTGCCAGAAGGGCACTGCCGCCTGCCAGTTCGGGGCATCCAGCGCCTGCTTGAGGTGGCCATCCACCACAGGGTTGCGGTAGTAGCCCGGGTTGTAGAACTCAACGCCGCCGGATCCGCTCTGGTAGTGGTGATAGAGCTCCATGGGATCCAGGCTCCCCCACCCCATCAGCACCGGGTTGGCGTGCATCTCCCGCTCCACCTGCTCCCAGCTGCCGGATTTGAGGCTCACGTCGAGGCCAATAGGTTTGAGCATGGCCCGCACCGCTTCCGCCAGATCCCGGCGAGTGCTGTCACCACTGGTGTACCAGAGGGGAAAGGTGGCGCGCAGGTCGCCCTTGTGGCGAATGCCATCGCTGCCCATCTTCCAGCCCGCTTCGTCGAGCAGGGCGTTGGCATGGGCGGCATCCCCATCCTTGAAGGCGGTGGCTTTATTCAACCAGGGCAAGCCTTCCACCGCGCTGTAAGCGGGGATGGCGTGCCCTTCCAGCAGCTGATCGGCCAGCAGCTTGCGGTCGATGGCGTAGTTGATGGCGCGGCGCACCGCCACATCGGCCGTCACGTCGTTGCCGACGGGATAACCCTTGGCATCCTTGCCGCCCGCAGGGGGGATCGGAAAGACGATGCCGCGGTTCTCCACGCTCGGCCGTACCCAGAGCTTGAGGGAGGCAGGCACAGTAGGCGCCAGCGACGGGGGGATGCGCACCAGATCGAGCTGGCTGCTCTGGGCGGCGGCATAGGCGCTCTCTTCATCGATAAAGACAAACACCAGCCGTTTGAAATCATTGTTGCCACCGGCGTAATAGGGGTTTGCCTCCACCACCAGTTGCTGACCGGGCAGGAAGCTCACCAGCCGGTAAGGGCCGGCACCGACTGGCTGTTGGGCGTACACCTTGGGATCGTAATCGCGCTTTGACACTATGCCGAGCGATCCCAGCACATTGACAAAGGTGCTCTGGGGGGCACTTAAGACGATGGCCACCTCGGTGGGCGAGACCACCCTGGCAGAGACAAAGTTACCCATGTCGATCTTGCCACCGCCTTTGGCCGCGCTGTTGTAGGTAAAGGCCACATCCTCGGCGGTGAGCGGTGCGCCGTTGGAGAATGTCAGGCCGGGCTTGAGGGTAATGAGCCACCCCTTGCCATCCTGGTTCGGGGTCACCGATTGGGTGAGCAGATCCTGCCAGCTGAGATCGGCGTTTTGTTTGAGCAGCGGGCTGTGCAGCAGCAGGTAGCTGCCGTGACTCCAGCCAAGCAGGGGGTCGAACCCTTCGGTGGGTTCGGCGCCGATGGCGAGTGTGAGTTCGGCAGGCACAGGCTGGGCGGCCAGTGCCGAATGAGCGTGTCCGCCCGAGAGCAGGGCCAGCAAAGTAGCAGCGACGACAGGCACGCCCTTGCGGCGGCCATGGCATTGAATAGTCATAAGATTCCTTGTTCGTTTGTACCACTCACCTCGAAGAAAAACGTCAGACGAAGAAGCGAGTGAGGGGCCAAAACGGGCCCCTATTCTAAACTTGATTTCGCGTGAAACCTAGCGGCTATGCCGGTTGGCCACGCCGGGCACCGAATAGCCGTCTGCGCCCCAGATCCACACCACTGGCCCCTTGCTGAACCGGCAAGGAGAGCAGCATTTTGAGGGTGCTGCTCACCAGCGAGCGCCCCTGCTCGGCCCCAAGATGGGGATCAAGCGGCGACATCAGGGAGCAGGCCAGCTGCTGACCCGTCTCGGGCAATTCGCCCACCATAAAGGTCATGTTGCCGCAGGGGAGCTGCAGGGCGAGCCGATCGCTGCTGCTGCGCACCGGCCAACGCTGATCCGGCCCCGGCAACACCACCACGCTCAACATCCAGGGGGTCAGCACGCAACCGAGCCACTGCGCTTCAAACAACACGCACTCCGCCACTATGGGCATGATGGCGTGATAGAAAGGGAGCCCTTGCATCTCTTCGCGAGCGATCCGCTCATACTGGGCGACCAGCAAAGGCGCGGGATTGCTGGCAAAACCGATGAACTCCTGCACGGCATCAACCTCGCTTAAATGGGACTGCGCCATAGGCCCTCCCGTGCTTGTTCAGCTTTTTCCTGCTCAGAGAGCGGGATGGCGGGCGCGCCAACACTGGCCAGCAGAGTCAAAATCCGATCCGTCGCCTCCCCCATGGCGGCCGCCACGACGGGGGTGAGGCCGATACGCGGTTCGAGGGATTCAGGCTCTATGCCGATCAGGGTGAGCCGCCTCGGCGACTCTCCCGTCATGTGCAGCGCCGAGAGCACGTCCGCCAGCCCCAGCTGGTGCGGGGAGATCTTGCGGCCAAACAGGGTCGGGATTTCGTCACCTTGCAGGGTCACAACAGTGCCCGGCGGGTTACCGCTGCGCACCGCATCCGCCAGAATGATGTGATCGCGACTGGCCATGGCTTCCAGCAGCTCCATACCTGCCGTGCCACCATCGAGCAGTTCGATGCCGGGGGCGAAACGGTATTCGCGCCCCAGCGCCTCGACGATGCGCACGCCGACGGCCTCATCGCTCAAGAGCAGGTTGCCCACGCCCAGGATCAGAGTATTCATCACAGCACCTTCACC
>NZ_CAWNYS010000191.1:4701-16769 GCF_963878295.1 Aeromonas sp. HMWF014
CACGTGGACCGCGCAGGACATGCAGGGGTCGAACGAGTGGATGGTGCGCAGCACCTCCAGCGGTTTGGCGGGATCCGCCACCGGGGTGCCCACCAGCGCCTGCTCGTAGGGGCCGGGATCGTCATTGAAATTGCGCGGGCCCGAGTTCCAGGTCGAGGGCACCACCGCCTGATAGTTGGCGATCTTGCCACCCTTGATGACGATCCAGTGGGAGAGCATGCCGCGCGGCGCCTCTTCAAAACCCACCCCGCGAAACTCTTTGTCCGCCGGGATCTCGGCTTTGATGTAGGCGGTAAAGTCCCCCTTGCCGATGTTGTCGACCAGCGCCTTCCACTGGTGCGCCAGGGTATCTTTCAGCACGCAGCAGCGCACCGCGCGGCCTATGATGCGACCCATGGTGGAGTGCAGCTGTTCGGTCTTGATGGCCGAGCCGGTGAGCGCCTTATAAATGCCGTTCAACTGGTCGAAGTTCGCCACCGTCTCCGGGTGTTTGGCGGCCAGTTTCACCAGGAGGTCTGCGAGCGGCCCCACCTCCACCACCTTGCCGTAGAAGGTGGGGGATTTGACCCAGGAGTATTTGCCATCGTCCTGCCAGCCGGTGTAGTTGGGCTCGGTTTTGCCCTCCCACGGTTTGAGGGGAGCGTCATCCTTATACCAGGCGTGCTTGTTGCTCTCGGCGATGCCATCCATCAGCCAGCCATCCTGATGACTCTCGATGGGGCGATAACCCGCCAGATCGCCATTCTCGATATAGCCGCCCGGCATCAGGAAGCTGCCGCCGTCGGCGTCGGTGGGGAGCTCGGGCACGCTCAGGTAGTGCTTGGCCCCCTGCCCCAGATGCAGCCACTCGGGGTAGTGCGCGGCTATGATGGCGGCATCCACCTTGTAGACCTGCTCGATAAACTCGCCGAGCCGGTCGATAAAGCTCTTCACATAGAGCAGCCGCTCCAGGTTGAGCACGCTCGGCGCATCCAGGTTGATGGGGTTGGCCACCCCACCCACCGCCAGATTTTGAATGTGCGGAGTCTTCCCCCCCAAAATGGCGACGATGCGGTTGGCATCGCGCTGGCACTCCAGTGCCTGCAGGTAGTGAGCCACGGCGATCAGGTTCACCTCCGGGCTCAGCTTCATCTCCTTGTGACCCCAGTAACCGTTGGCAAAGATGCCGAGCTGGCCGCTGGCTACCAGCGCACGGATCTTTTCCTGCACCTTGGTCAGCTCGTCGGCGCTGTTGAGGGACCAGGTCGACACCCTCTTGAGGATGTCCGCTGCTTTTTGCGGATTGGCCTCAAGGGCTGCCGTGATGTCCACCCAGTCCAGCGCGGAGAGCTGGTAGAAGTGGACTATGTGATCGTGGATGTTGTGGGCCGCGATGATGAGGTTACGGATGAACTGGGCATTGACCGGCACCTTGGCGCCGATGGCGCTCTCCACCGCCCGCACCGAGGCGATGGCATGGATGGAAGTACAGACCCCGCAGATCCGCTGCACTATCATCCAGGCATCGCGCGGATCGTTGCCCTTGACGATCTCCTCCATCCCGCGCCACATGGTGCCGGACGACCAGGCCTTGGTGACGATGCCGCCTTCGATTTCGCAGTCGATACGCAGGTGCCCCTCAATGCGGGTGATGGGGTCTATGGTGATACGTTGGCTCATACGTTGGCTTTCCCTCGGGCCTGATAATCTTGGTGAACACGTTCAAGTGATGGCAGTACCGGCAACAGCCGGATCAACAGCAAATAGGCACACACTTCGATGGCGACGAAGCCAAGGGAGATCAGCACTTCCGCCGCGGAGGGGAAGTAGTGGTAGCCATTGCCGGGGTTGAAGGCGAGCAAGGAGTAATTCAGTCGCCAGAGCGCCGCGCCCAGCAGCATGCTGAGGGCCCCCAGGAACAACATGCGCGAATCGCGGCGGCTCTTGTCCCAGTGGAACACCAGCAGCGGGAATATCATCAGCGCGATCTCGCTCCAGAACATGATGGAGAAGCGGTTGAACTCGGAGAGATAGGCCGACTTGTCGTGGATAACGATCTCGGCAAAACGTAGCGCCACAAACAGGATCAGGAAGATGTCGATCACCTGGGTCAGCTTGTAGAAGAGCGACTTCTCATTGGGGCCACGCCCCGCCAGCCCGGCCTGCACCAGGGATCCTTCAAATACCACGATGGAAAAACCCATGATGAAGGCGGTCAGCAAGGAGAAGACCGGCAACAGCTCGTAGCTCTGCCAGAGCGGATGGATCTTCTCCCCCGCCACTATCATCAGGGAGCCCATGGAGGATTGGTGCATGGTGGGCAGCAGTGCCCCCAACGCCAGCACGAAGAACATGATCTTGTTGAGGCGAATGAGTGACGCCTCCCAGCCGAATTTCTCCAACAGCACGGGAGCAAACTCCAGCGCCATCACCCCGATGTAGATGGTCATGCAGACCGCCGTCTCGAACAGCACAGAGGCGGTGTTGAAGTGACCGGGCAGGTAGAAGTACGGCAGGTTCCAGTAACGCCCCACATCGATGGTGATGGAGAGGCCGCCCAGCGAGTAGCCGAACAGACTCGCCAACAGGGCTGGGCGCACCAGCGGGTGATACTCACCTCGGTTGAACACATAAACAGCCCAGGCCAATGCCCAACCGCCGCAGGCGAAACCGGTCCCGATCAGCAGGTCAAAGGAGATCCACAGACCCCAGGGGAACCCCCCGTTCAAGTCAGTGACCGAGCCCAGCCCGAAGATGAGGCGCTTCACGATCAGCATGCCGCACAGCACGGCAAAGGGGGCCAACACCAGCACCGGCCAGCTGACCAGCTTGCCGCCGAGGGGATACGCCTTGTGATTACTCATTATCCTTGCCTCCCTGCTCTTTGCCCTGCTCCTCGTCATGAGGGTGCGCCTGATCGTGCTTGCTGGCGTTGCGGCGAATAAGCACCGACAGCCCGGTCAGCACCACCATGGGCAGCACCATCCCCTTGTAGAGGGTGTGCTGGATATGCTCCGAGCGGGCACCGGACGAGAGCTCCGGCAGGTCGGGCATGTCGAGCCTGGTATAGGGCACACCGGCCAGCACCAGCACCTGAGTGCCGCCCCCCTCCTTCTCGCCATAGACGTAAGGCTGGTAGTTGGGCACATCATGCAGATAAGGGTCATTGGCGCAGAGGGTCTGGCGCGGATAGGCGTACTCACTGCCGGGGCTCGCCAGCAAACGGCGTTTTGCCTCGGCCATCAGCTCCTCGCGGGTGCCGAAAATCACGGCGCCGGTGGGGCACACCTCGACACAGCCAGGCAATTTGCCCTGGCTGATCCGCTCCAGCCCCTGCTGATTGCAGAGCTCGCACTTGTGGATCGCCCCAAGCGGATTGTCATAGTCATATTTGGGCACATCGAACGGACAGCCCACCATGCAGTAACGGCAGCCGGTGCAAACGCTCGGGTCGTAGTGAACGATACCGGTCCTGGGATCCTTGTTGAGAGCCTGCACCGGACAGACGGATACACAGTTGGGATCGACACAATGCATGCACTGCTTCTTGATGTAGGCATAGCCATCCACCAGCTGATCCTTGTGCTCCCCGCTGCCGCTATTCCACACCTGAATGATGTTGTTGGTGTAGGGGGTCAGCTTGTCGTTGTTGGACCAGGTCTGCGCCCCCGCCGGATTGGCCGGGTTACCGTTGAGGCGCTGACACTCGGCCACACAGGCCTGACAGCCGACGCAGAGGGTGGAGTCATACAACATGCCGATCGCCCCGGGAATAGGCGGTTTGTTCTTGGCCGCCGCCCTGGCACTGCCGGGCGCGGCGGCCCCTGCCGCCAGCGCGCTGGCGGAGGCGAATTTAAGGAAATTGCGTCTGTTCACGGTCACTCCTCCCGTGATGGGGGCTGCCCGGCTTCATGGCGCTTCTGCTGGCGACCGAGTTCACGCACCGTCATCAGACTCACCCCCACCAGCACCCCGAGGGCGCCACCGATGAGGCCGGTGGCCATCGGTGACATGTATCCTCCCTCCTGAATTGCCACGTCGGGTTTCTCCACCCGCGGAGTCGGGTTCTCTACCTTGGCCAGCTGGAAAATCCCCTTGCTGAAACCGACCCCCTGTTCGTTGCAGCCATAACAGGGGTGGCCTATGCCCACCGGCCAGATACCGCCGCCCACATCGCAGAACTCCAGGGTCGAACAGTTGCCGTAGGTCTCGGGTCCCTTGCAGCCCAGATGGTAGAGGCACCAGCCCTGACGGTGGCCCTCGTCACCGAACGCCTTGGCGAAACGACCCGCATCGAAGTGCGGACGGCGCTCGCAGTTCTCGTGAATGAGTCGCTCGTAGGCAAACAGCGGACGCTTCTTGCTATCCAGCGCAGGCAGCTTGCCGTAGGTGATGTAGTAAGCAACCGTGGTGAGGAAGTTGTGGGGATTGGGCGGGCAACCCGGGATATTGATGATCGGGGTGCCGATATTGCCGAGCGCTTCTTCCAGGCTGACGGCCCCGGTCGGGTTACCACCGCTGGCGGGCACACCGCCCCAGGCGGAGCAGGAGCCGATGGCGATGACGGCAGCCGCATCGGCGGCAGCACGGCGAATATGGTCGACGATGGGCTCTCCGGCCACCATGCAGTAGACACCACCATCCTTGAGTGGAATGGAGCCATCCACCACCAGCAGATACTTGCCCTTGTAGCGCTCGATGGCGTTGTGCTTGTTCTCTTCCGCCTGATGACCAAAGGCCGCCGAGAGCACTTCGTGGTACTCCAGCGAAAGGGTATTGAGGATCAGGTTTTCTATGGTGGGGTGGGTAGCCCGCAGCAGCGACTCGGTGCAACCGGTACACTCCTGCGCCCCAATCCAGATCACCGGTGGCCGCTCGGGGCCAGTGAGCGCAGTGGCCATCTTGGCCACGGCATGCTGGCTTAATCCCAGGGTTGCGGCCATCCCGGCGCACAATTTCATAAAGTCACGGCGATTAATTCCATGAGCCGATAAAACATTATCCTCGACCATTTTTCTTATTCCCGTTAGCGAGCACTTTTTTGATAAATGCTTAATAGCGGAAATGCTAATGACTCCCCTCTCCTCCCGTGTTGATCTCCATCAAGCCGCGAGACATTACCCAGATATATAACTCATCACCATTAATTTAAAAAACCATATACAGCATGCAGTTAGACAACCCATCGATGAGCCAAAAAAAATACCCATAAAAGGGTATTTTTGAATCCAGACGAATTAAAACCATAAAAATCACTCGTTAGTCTTGATGTTAAATAATAAGAATTAAAGCGGTGTCACACTATTTTTAAATAGCTAATGTTAGCAGCCATGAGTGATCGCCATAAAATAAAGAGGCCAATAAAATATACCTTATCACTTGTGGCCATATATGTAAAAACAGGGGCAGACTTGCCAATGATATTTATCATCAATGGTTGCTCCGTCAATATCGTGCTCATGGCCGCACCCATTCAGCTGCTTTTTATTCAGGCAGAACCGCATCATCGCCAGGGCCCTTTCTCGCACGTCACACCTCGACCCCACAGGAGATTGCACAAACAGTGCCAAGTGTCTCCCAAAGCCGGATTCAATATAAAAAATCTCTCCCACATCAGACTCTTGAACAACAATTATCACTGAGGACCTGAGCAGGCCTCGCCCCTGCGCTTGGGGCCCCCTCCTGATGTAGCGCCGAGAGGATGACTTATGGGCAAGACCATACTCGTGGTGGATGACTCCGTCGGGATCAGGGCGGCCATCACCATGACGCTCAGCAGCGCCGGTTTTGACGTGATAGAAGCAGACGATGGTGAGGCCGCCCTCATCCAGCTGGAAAAGCGACGCGTACACCTCATTATTTCAGACCTCAACATGCCTGGCATGGATGGCATGACGCTGCTCAGACGGGTCAAGGCGCAGCAGACGACCCGCTACCTCCCTTTCATCATGCTGACCACGGAGGACTCCGACCAGATCAAGCGAGAGGGGTTCGAGGCTGGCGCCAGGGTCTGGCTGACCAAGCCGTTCGAGCCACTCAAGCTGCTCGATAATGTTTACAAGGTGGTGCAACCATGATGCGGGAGCGACAGTCATGAGCCTGCAACTCGATACCAGGCAAACGCCCCCCACCGCCACCCTGAGCGGTGAACTGAGCATAATGACGCTGGGGGATCTGCAGGACGATCTGTTCGGCCTGCTCAACTTTGCCGACCTGAACCTGGACTTGAACCCGCTGGAGGCACTCGACGGCTGTGGCGCCCAGCTCATCGCCATCTTGCAGCAGGAGGCGAGCCAGCAGGGTAAACGGCTGCGACTGCTGGCGAGCGATGAGTGTGTCGCCCACTGCGTGTTGACCGAGCTGGGGTTGTGGGCTGACGTTGGCTCAAAGGGGGCGGTTCATGGACATCAATAAAGCCCGCGCCCTCTTTTTTGAAGAGGCCTATGAGCAGTGCGACAACCTGGAACATGCTCTGCTGGATCGTGAGACCTATCCGGCCCACACCGATACCTACAACCTGATGTTTCGCACCGCCCACACCATCAAGGGGTCGGCGGGCATGCTGGGGCTGACCATGCTGGTGCGCTTCGCCCATGCCATGGAGAACATGCTGGAGCGACTGCGCAGCGGCGATATAGCGCTGGATGAACACTTGGTCAACCTGTTGCTGGCCTGCAACGATCAACTGCGCGATCTGTTGCAGGGCGCCGAACACAATCCCGAACTGCAGCAGACCGAGACCCAGCAGATCCTGGCCCTGCTCTCCCAGTTGCAGGGTCACCAGACCCTGCCCAGCCAGCCGCTGGCCATGCCCGCTCCCGTCACCTCGCAAGATCTGCGCCCCTGGCATCTCTCCCTGCGCTTCTATCCGGCCCTGTATCAGGATGGCTTCGACCTGCTTGCCTTCATCCGCTACCTGGCCAATCTGGGGCAGATCCACTTCATCCAGCCGGTCTGGCACGAATGGCCACCGCTGCAACTGCTCGATCCCACCGAGTGTTTTCTCGGCTACGAGATAGGCCTGCTCAGTGCCGAGCCCAGAGAGCGGATCCTGGGCACCTTCGACTTTGTCGCCCACGCCAGCCTCATCTGCTTGCTCACACCGCATCAGGATCTGGCGCTGTTTGCCGAACAGGGCCAACGGCTGGCGGCATGGCGGGATGAGCCGCTCTCGGCCCAGCTGCAACGCTGGGTCGCCGCCCAGGCACTGACCCAGGCGGAAGCCACACACATCGCGAGCGGTGACGTGCCCTGGACTGCCACAACGCTGGCGCCAACGGAGCCCCAGCCAGCCCCCATCCCCCTTGTGCAGGCCAAGCCGCCGCTGCGGGCCGAAGGGCACTACATCCGGATCGAGGCAGCCAAGCTGGATCGCCTGATCAACCGGGTCGGCGAGCTGGTGATCGCCACCTCGGCCACCACACTGCAGGCCAGACTCAGAGGAGATGCGGAACTCATCGAATCAGTCGCCACCGTCAACACCCTGGTGGAGGGGATCCGTGACGATGCCCTGACTCTGCGCATGGTGCCCATCAACGAGATCTTCAACCGTTTCCCGCGACTGGTGCACGAGCTCTCCCAGCAGACGGGCAAGGATATCCAGTTGCAGATCCGAAACGCCGACACCGACATCGACAAATCCATGGTCGAGAAACTGACCGATCCCCTGATGCACCTGGTACGCAATGCCGCCGATCACGGCCTCGAAGATCAGGCCCTGCGGCTGGCGGCCGGCAAGCCGGCGCAAGGGGTGATCACCCTGAACGCTTACCACGATGCCGGGGCCGTGGTGGTGGAGGTGAGCGATGATGGCCGGGGCATAGATCGCGACAAGATCCTTGCCAAGGCCCACGCCCGGGGCATGGTGCCGGAGGGCAAGGTACTCGGCGAGCAGGAGCTCTTCCAGCTGCTGTTCATGCCGGGGTTCTCCACCGCAGCCGATGTCAGCGATCTCTCGGGGCGCGGGGTCGGGCTGGATGTGGTCAAGCGCAACCTGGAATTCCTTCGCGGTGAAACCACCATTGAGAGCCGGCTGGGCGCAGGCACCACCTTCCGGCTCAGGCTGCCCCTGACCCTGGCCATCATAGACGGCTTCCGGATTGAGGTGGATCACACCTCTCTGGTGATCCCCCTCGACATGATGGTGGAGTGCATCGACCTGCCGCCAGATGCCCTGCACAGCCAGAGTCGCCAGATCAACGTGCGCGGGGAGTGGGTTCCCTTCATCGCCCTGCGCGAACTGTTTGCCCTGCCGGCTGCAACCGAGCCCGAGTTTGTGGTGATGGTCGATTACGCCGACAACCGCGCCGGTATCGTAGTGGATCGCCTGATAGGAGAAGTGCAGGCGGTGATCAAGCCACTTGGGGACCTTTTCAAATCCCTGCGTTACGTCAGCGGCTCCACCATTCTGGGCAATGGCCAGCCAGCGCTGATCCTCGACGTGCCCCAGCTCATTCAGCTGGCGTGGCGGCGAGAGCAACACTTGCTCCATCAACAGGCGGACGCCCTGTTCACCCTCAGACATTGACCACAGACCATACTGTCACTAACAAGATTCACGGAGTAGAGCCATGGACTGGTTTCACAACTTGCAAGTCAGAACAAAGCTGGTGTTCTCGTTTTCCATTCTCATGGTGCTGCTGGTGGTGCTGACGCTCACCAGCTACTACTCCACCAAGGCGATGGCCACGCTGGTCGACAACATGCATGCCAATCAGCTCACCCCCATCAAGGATCTGGCCAACGCCAATATGCAGGCCATATACACGAGTCGGGCCCTCTATCGCTATGTGTTGGAAGACAATGACAAGACAAGAAAAGAAAATGAAAACAATATGTTACGATACGAAGGCAAAATGAATGAGCTAATTGACAAGTACCGTAAAACCGAGCTCACCCAGCCAGAAACAGATCTGTTGGCGCGCTTTGATCAGGCGTGGGCCATTTACAAACCCCTTGCCGATAGCATCATAAGGACAGTGCAATCCGATACGGGGGATAATCTCAATAATCAGAAAGCCGCCACCATGCTGGCCGAACAGGGACGACCGGCATTCAATGTTGCTGATGATCTGCTCACCGACCTGGTCAACCTGAATGACAAACTCGCCTCTCAGTCATTAACCGAGAGCAAAATCATTTATGGGGACAATCTGCAGATCCTGATCGCCATCGCCTGCAGCGCCTTTCTTATCTGCTTCATGCTGTCCCTGCTGGTGACCCGCAGCATATTGCGCCAGCTGGGGGGGGACCCTTCCTATACGGTGCAGGTGGTGGCCCGGGTTGCCGACGGCGATCTCTCCACTCCCGTGCTGCTCAGAGCCGACGACACCAGCAGCCTGCTCTATGCAATCAAGAGCATGGCCCACCGCCTCTCCGATACCCTCAACGAGGTCGGCGCCATGTCGGAGGCGATAGGCTCGGCTTCCGAGCAGGTCGCCGCCACTGCCAATGCCCTCTCCCAAACCTCGTCCGAGCTCGCCGCCAGCGTCGAGCAGACCAGCGCCTCGGTCGAGGAGATGACGGCGACAGTGAGCCAGAATGCCGACAACGCCAGGGTGACCGAAAGCATCTCCACCAGGGCCGCCAGCAGTGCCACCGACAGTGGCAAGGCGGTTGGCGAGATGGTCCACGCGATGAAGGAGATAGCCTCGCGCATCACCGTTATCAATGACATCGCCAACAAGACCGATCTGCTGGCCATCAATGCCGCCATCGAGGCGGCCAGGGCCGGTGAGCATGGCAAGGGCTTTGCCACCGTCGCCGCCGAGGTAAGAAAGCTGGCCGAGCGGTCACAAATCGCCGCCAAGGAGATAGGCGAGCTGGCGGGTCGCTCCGTCAGCGTGGCCGAACAGGCGGGGTCATTGCTGCGCGAGATGCTGCCCGGCATCGATCAGACCGCCACCCTGGTGCAGGAGATAGCCTCTGCTTCCCGCGAGCAGCGGGCCAGCGTCTCCCAAATCAACATAGCCGTGACCCAGATAAGTGATGGCATGCAGGCCTCGGCCGCCTCGGCAGAAGAGCTGAGCTCCACCTCGGAAGAGCTGAGCTCCACCGCCCTGCAACTGCAAGAGCTGATGCAACAATTCACGCTCAGGGGCGGCAATAACCGCCAACCCCATCCCTTGCACACGGCCACCTACTCCGCCGCCAGACGCATCAAACCGAAAAAGACACTTGCCCGTGCCCAGCCCTTCCACGAAGAGGATCTGGAGCGGGAAATCGACGATGGCAAGTTCACCAACTATTAGGAGCAGGCCGATGAGAAATACCATTGCTCCTGCTGCCACAGCGTCCCCTTTTCACTGCGTCACCTTCATGCTGGGGGGGGAGCTGTATGGGGTCGACATTGGCTGCATCCGTGAAATCATCGAGTTCGAAGGCATGACCCCGGTCCCCATGATGCCGCGCTTCGTGCGGGGCATCATCAACCTGCGCGGCGCCGTGGTGCCCGTGATCGACCTCTCTATCCGCTTTGGCCGGGACCAGACCCCACTGCTGCCCACCACCTGTGTCGCCGTCCTCTCCCTGCCCAACAGCACTGGAGAGGAGCAGGAGATCGGCATGCTGCTGGATGCGGTGTGCGAAGTGCTGGAGATCCGAACCGACACCATAGAGCCGGCCCCAACCTTCGGCACCCACATCCGGGGCGACTTCATTCAGGGGGTGGTCACCATAGATCAGCAGTTCGCCATTCTGCTCGACATGCACAAGGCCCTCTCCATCACCGAACTGAGCACCATGGCCGAGGCCGCCACCGGCCAGCTGTTCTCGCAAGAGCAGGGCGGATGAACATGGTGGCGCCGCTGTTCACGCCAGAGCAGGTCCCGAGCCTCAGTCAGAGCGAATTTGATCTGTTTCGGCGCTTCATCCTCAACACGGCGGGCATAGATCTCGCCCCCTGCAAGCGGGCACTGGTGCAATCCCGGCTCGCCAAGCGACTGCGGGCCCTGCACCTCACCAGCTATCAATCCTATTGGGAGCGGATAAACCAGCCCCTCGGCACCCAGGAACGCCAGCTCGCCATCAATTTGCTGTCGACCAACGAAACCTATTTTTTTCGCGAGGCCCAACACTTCACCTGGCTCAAGCACCATGCCGAGCAGCTGCTCGCCCATCGCAGCCAGCCACTTCGTATCTGGTCGGCAGCCTGCTCCACCGGCGAGGAGGCTTACTCTGCCGCCATGGTGCTGGCCGAACAGCACGGCATCAACGAACGCTGGAGCATTCACGGCACCGACATCAATACCCGCGTCATTCCCTTTGCCCGGCGCGCCATCTATGCGGTCGAGCGGGCCCAGCATGTGCCGCCCCATCTGTGGCTGCGCTATTTTCAACGCGGTCATGATGAGTACGCGGGCCAGATCCGGGTCAAGCCGGCGCTTGCCAGAAAGGTCTCCTTCACCAACCTGAACCTGCTGTCGTGCGGTGACTATCAGGAACGCGATTTCGATGTGATTTTGCTCAGAAATGTCCTCATCTACTTCAACGACACCACCAAGGCCCACGTCCTGACCCAGCTCTGCCAGCTGCTAAGACCCGGTGGCTATCTGCTGGTCGGGCACTCCGAGGTCATTCGCCAACAGGATCTTTCCCTGGTGCAGGAAGCCCCCTCCCGCTATCGCCGTCTGCCAGCAAAGGATGCGCCATGACAATACGGGTATTGATCGTCGACGACTCGGCCCTGGTGCGAGAAGTGCTGACCCAGATGCTGAGCAAGGCTGCGGACATCGAGGTCATTGGCGCAGCCTTTGATCCCATCTTCGCCATGCAGCAGATGAAGAAGTGCTGGCCGGACGTCATCATCCTCGACATAGAGATGCCACGCATGGACGGACTGACCTTCCTCAAGAAGATCATGGCCGAGCACCCCACCCCCATCATCATCTGCTCCTCCCTGACCGAGGCGGGCGCCATGATCACCCTGGAAGCCCTCTCGGCGGGGGCCATCTCCATCGTCACCAAGCCCAATGTGGGCATCAAGGGCTTTCTGCAGCAGTCGGCAAACGACTTCATTCAAGAGATAAGAGGCGCCGTCGGCGCCAAGCTGCGCAATCTGCTGCCCGCGACCAACCAGATAGCCCTAGTCC
>NZ_CAWNYS010000192.1:0-33335 GCF_963878295.1 Aeromonas sp. HMWF014
TGCTCATCCAGCTCAGTACCAGTCAGCCCCTGGCGCTGGTAACCGCCGGCCTGCAGCATGCGTCCCAGCCGGGTCAGGGTGGCAGCATCGGCCTGAAGCGTTTGCAGCTCGTTCTCTATCTGGTCATCAGCAAAGCCAGAGTGGAGATCGGCGGTGACCACCAGGCTGGCGTAGTCCCGCTTCAGCCGGGCCAGCAGATCGAAGGAGGCCGGCAGCGCCTTGCCATGGAGCGCGCGATAGCGCTCGGCAATTCGCTCCCCTTGCTGCGGGCTCAGAAACATCCGCCCCTGTGCGGCCTGCCGGCTGTCCCAGTCCACTTGGTACTGCGCCAGCTCGGCCTTGGCGCGCGCGGTTCTGGCAAAGGCGTGGCGCTGCTGCTCATCCAGTCCCTGCGGCAGCAGGTTGGCCGCCTCCAGCAGTATGAGGTCAATCTCGGGATCGTGGCCGTTCTGCACTGTATGGGGGCGGCCCAGCCACTCTTGCTCATCCAGTTGCAGGTGGAAGCGACCGTCGCGCTCCATGCTTTCCTGCAGCGTGGCGATGCGCTCCCTATCCAGCCGGCTGTGGTGCAGGGTGGTCTGCAGCAGGGCGTCTCGGCCTATCAGGGCATAGGGGGTGCCGTCGGCGCGCTGACCGGTCAGCATGTTGCCGCCATCGATGATGGAGAAGGTGGGGATGAGCTCACGCCCCTGCGCCTCGGCAAAGGTGTTGGCCTGGGAGAGCATGCTCTCGTTGAGCCCCTGGGAGTCCTGGCTGCCCAGACTGTGGTGACCCTCCTGCTCGGCCCCTGGGCTCTGCGCGGTCAGGGCGGTGATGAAGGCGTGGTAACTATCCTTGTTGTCCAGCGGCGCCCGGGGGCGGAAGATGAGGGCGCCATCCCGTGACAGCCACATGTTGTCTTCGGTCCAGGTGTACATGTTGTCATGGATGCTGACCGAAAATCCCTGCTCTTTGCCGATCTGTTCCAGCTCAGCCACCAGTTCGGGCTCGGTCTGGATGGGCAGGTGGAGCTGGTGGATCCGGTTGCCCAGATCATCTTGCGCCAGCTGGAAGCTGCGGGTAAGGGCGGGGATTTCCCGTTCAGAAGTGAGCTGTGGGTCGTCCGGGAAGATAAGGGGAACAGAGATGGCTGAATTGAGCCAGAAGAGGGTCGAGATGGCGAGGGCCACGCCGGTTTTGCGCATGATGGTTTCCTGTTGTTATGGCGGAATGAATATTCCGCGAGCCTGAACTGCACCTTGCTGTAGAGAGAAGGTCTCTTCGCTTGGGATGGAAACCATAAGGCCGGGGCAAGGAACCACAAGCCCGTAAATTTGAATTGATTTTTAAGCCTGACTTAATAGCTCGAAATATCTCCTGTAAATAACAAGGCAGTCTTGTTTTATTTTTATTTATTACGATTAAAAACAATATCTTGAGGTGAATTTTTGTTGATAGGAATATTTTTTAATGTCTGTGTTGTTTCGGTTTATATTCGCTTGAAAATACGAAGTTTTTAAGTGACTAAAGAGCAAAACGCAGGCACGCCATGCAGGGGGAAATATCAGGCAATGGCGTGCCATGTTTTCTGTCGTGATTGGCAGGGGATGTGTCAGGTGAATCGCCGTGCAAGCACGGAGGCCATGAGGTCGCCCCTGGGCATGGTCTGTTATGTCGTCATCAACCAGCCGGTGGCTTGATAGGGGGCGAAGGTGGCGGCGGGTTCCCCCGGGTAGTTGCTTATCAGTAAGGTGGCGCCTTTTTCCACTTGGTCAAAGTGGGGCATCGACAAGGGGCCAGCGGTGAGATTGGCGAGCAGCAGCAGGGTGTGCCGTGCCCCGGTTATCGGGTCTTGCCAGCGGCGGCGGTAGCTGATGCGATCAGGGTCTTCTTCATCCAGCAGCGCGACGTCGCCGTGGCGAATGACGGGGTGAGCCTTGCGCAGGGCGATGAGCTGGCGATAGCAGTGAAACGGTGAATCGGGGCGGGCCAGCTGTTCGGCGGCGTTGATCGCGACGTGGTTGTCGTTGAGTACAATCCAGGGGGCTGCCGGGCTAAATCCTGCATGCAGGCCTGCATCCCACTGCATCGGGGTACGGGCATTGTCGCGGCCAATGGCATCGAGTCGCCGGCTCAGCTCGGCGGGATCCAGCTCCGACTGGCTGGCGCGATAATTGATCGCTTCCACATCGCGCAGCTCATCGGCTTGCCAGTGGCGGTTGGTCATGCCCAGCTCTTCCCCTTGATAGATGAAGGGGGTGCCTTGCATCAGATGGATCACCATAGCCCACAGCTTGGCGCTGACTTCGCGCCACTCTGGCCTGTCATCACCAAAGCGGGAGACGGCGCGGGGCAGGTCGTGGTTACCCAGAAACAGGCTGTTCCAACCCTGACCGTGCAGCCCGGTCTGGTGGCGGGCCATGGCCCGTTTGAAGGCGAGGGGGTCAAAGTGTGACGACCATTTGTCGCGGCCCAGCCCCAGATGTTCGAAGTTGAACACCATGCTGAATTCGCTGCCATTCGGGTTCGAATAGTGCTGCATATGGGCGAGATCGGCGCCCCAGGTTTCCCCCACAGTGATGATCCCCTTGCCGCCAAAGCTGGCTTGGTTGAGTTCGCGAATATAGTCGTGCAGGCGGGGGCCGTTGCTCATGGCAAGACGCGACCACTCCTTGCTCACCATGTCGATCACATCGAAACGGAACCCTTTGATCCCCTTGGCCAGCCAGAAGTTGATGACTGCGGCCATCTCGGCCCGCACTGCCGGGTTGTCCCAGTCCAGATCGGCCTGACTCGCATCGAAGTTGTGCAGGTAGTAGCGATCAAGCTGGGGCACATACTGCCAGCCGTTGCCGCCGAAGATGGAGGTGATGGGGTGGGCATCGACAAAGGCCTTGTCCCGAAATACGTAATAGGCCTGATAACGGGGATCGCCCGCCAGCGCGCGCACAAACCACTCATGCTCGATGGAGGTGTGGTTGGCAACGATATCCATCATGATGCCGATGCCACGGGCGGCGGCCTCTGCTATCAGCAGCTCCAGCTCGGCCAGGGTGCCAAAGGCGGGGTCTATGGTGTGGTAGTCGGCCACATCGTAACCGTTGTCCCGCTTGGGGGAGCGATAGATGGGGGTGAGCCAGAGCAGGTCGACCCCAAGCTGCGTCAGATAACCCAGGCGCTGGCGGATGCCATTGATGTCGCCCATGCCGTCGCCATTGCTGTCCTGGAAGCTCATGGGGTAGATCTGGTAGATGACACAGCTATCGAGGTCGATGGCGGGAGTATGGAGAATGTGCGGGTTCATCAGCGTGGCCGGTTGGGGGAGCGGTGTTGCTATCTTACGCAGATGAGCAAGGCATCAACAGGCTCAGACCATCGTTGAAAAGGGTTCCATTATTGGCTGATTGTCAAAAGTGAGGGAAGGGTCACAACTTGGCCATCCCCTGCCACGGGGATGGCCGGGATGGCGATCTCTGCATATGCCCTTTGGCATACGACGTTATCGGGTCGCCTTGGCTTGCTCGGCCCCTGGCGCCTGCTGACGCTCTGCCTTCTCCTGCTGGCGTTCCGCTTGTGCCTCCAGCTCCTTGCCGAGGAAGTAGTTCAGGAAGGTGCGGATCACCGCGATAATGGCAAGGCGAATAAGCTCCTCCTTGCTCGGCGCTACCGTGGTGGCAAGTATGTCGGCGGCGAGCTGGAACTCCAGCGCCAGAATGAGCCAGCTGCCAAAACAGAGGCGGATGCGGGGGAAACCGGGGGCGTGATCCCGGATCCGTGCCGCCAGCCAGAGGGTCTTGCCAAGGCCAATGACCACGCAGGCGATGGAGATGATCTCCAGCAGCAGCTGGAACAGCTCGACCCCGTGCATCATGCCCTCTTTCAGGCTCGCTATGTCAAACACTCGGATCACCTCCCTGATTCAAAAGGGACACTATTAGCATATTGATCGGCAAAGGCCAAATCCGGCTCAGGCAATCAGTTTGAATTCAATCACATAGAGCGGTGGCAGGGCGGGGTAGATATCGCGGATAACATCTTTCAGCTCGGGGAGGGTCATGTTCTCCTGGCGGGCGTGCTCGTCGCTCAGTTCATCGAAGGCGACTGCATTGACCGAGAGTACCTCGATGGTGCCGAATGGCTGGTGCTCCGGGTTGGTGAAAAGGGCCAGCCGCTGGCCGGGCTGCCAGTTGGCCTCGCTCTCGTCGCGGATGGTGATGGTCTTGCGGCCCGCCTGAATGTCGGCCACGAAGCGGCTGAAGAAGGTGAACTCGGGATAGGGATGGGCAGGCATGGTGACTCCTGAAAGGGTGAAACGGGATTAAAGGTCGAGATAGGTGCGCAGCCTGGCGAGATCGGCGATGGTGGGACCGTCGGCGCCATCGCACACTATCCCCTGGTCGACCAACTCCTTGAGGGCGCGGCGGTAGACGCGCTCCGTGGTGCCAAAGCGCGCCGCCTCGTGGGCCCGCTTGCGCGAACCCAGCATGGGGGTGCGCTGGCGCTCGCGCCACAGTTCATAGGCGATGTTGTAGGCGATGGGGTGGAGCAGGCGGCTGGTGGTGATGTCCAGGGTATCGAGGTAGTCGCTGGCGAGGGCCGAGGCGAAGAACAGGGTCAGCTCGGGTTCAGCCAGCAGCCGCTGGGCCAGCTTGTGAGCGCAGATGACGCTGGCATCCAGCTCGGTCTCGGCCATCACGCTCCACTGCACCGGGGTAGCGCTGAAGAACTCCATCTCGCCGAAGATCTGGCGCTGGCACGCTATCTCTCCGAGCTGAAACAGGCGCCCCGAGTGCACGGCACTGTTGAGGGAGACCCGCCCCGTCTCCACCAGATAGAGGCATTCGCTCTGCTCCCCCTGCCGCATGATGTATTCGCCGGCCAGGTAGCGGCGCAGAAACAGGGTGCAGGCCTCCAGCGCCGCGGCAAAGCGGGGTTCAAGCTGCTCAAGTTCGGCGTGAAAACGGCCGAGGGGGTAGGGTTGTTGCTGCATGACTTGCCTGTCGCACCGGATGACGAGGGCCATGAGGCTAGCAAGAGAGCGGGCTGGATACCAGCCCGCACGGTAGCGGATGTGCCGCAGTTAACGGTTTGCGGCTTATTGCGCCAGTGCGTGAAGGGCGGCTGCGATGGCTTGCTGCTCACCGGCCATCATCGCCTGTTCGGCGCTGGCGTAGTCCGCCACCCCTTGCTGCACATCCTGCTCGAACAGCACCACGTTGCAGAGCACGGCAGCGACCCGCACCTTGCGCAGGCGACCCACGGTCAGCAGGGAGGCGGTCTCCATATCGGCACCGAGCACGCCACGGGCATGCCAGTAGCGGCATACTTCCTGCTCGTCATCCCGATAGAAGCTGTCGTGGGAGCGCACCAGCCCGTGCCAGTAGGGCTGGCTGCCGGTGGCCACATGGTTGAGCAGGGCAGCTTGCAGCCAGATATCGGCGCAGGCGGGGTATTCGGCGGGCAGATAGGCCAGTGAGGCCCCGTCACTGCGCACCGCCCCTTCCACCACGATGAGATCCCCGAGCCCGATGTCGTGCTGCAGGGCACCGGCGGAGCCGACCCGGATAAGCGAGTTGGCACCGGCTTGCACCAGCTCCTCCAGCGCTATGATGGCCGATGCGCCACCGATGCCGGTACTGCAGATCGTGATGGGCAGCCCCTGATAGGATCCGTTGATCAGGCGAAATTCCCGGTTTTGCCCCAGCACTTCACACTGTTCGAGCTGGTTGGCGATGCGGTCGACCCGGGCCGGGTCGCCGCACAGCACCACCCGCTCGGCAATCTGCTCCGGGTGGCATTGCAGATGGGGCAGCAGGCTCATGCGATCACTTCCTGCTGCGGGCGTTTGGCGGCCAGCATCCAGAGGCGGGTGCCGTTGGCGGCGATAAACAGCAGGATCAGGTACTCCAGCGACATGGCGTAGACGCCCTGGGCGGCATAGACACCGATGCTGATGATGTTGATGACCACCCAAAGGATCCAGTTCTCCACGTATTTGCGGGTCATCAGGATCTGGGCCACTACCGAAAGCACCGTCATGGTGGCATCCCAGAACGGGAAGGCATCGGGGGAGGGCTCAGGGGTGGCGAGATTGGCGCCAAACAGGTTGAGCAGGGCGACCGAGGTGCGCGCCAGGGTAGCGAAGACCGGATCGATATAGCGGGTCAGCAGGGCGATGGCCAGCACACTCACCAAGGCGGTCATCATCAGCTTGGATTTGCTGAGCCAGCGGATCTGCAGGGTATCCCCTTGCTCGTTGGCGGGGCGGGTCCAGGCGTACCAGCCATAAACGTTGGCGCAGAAGAAGAACAGCTGCAGCATCAGCAGGCCGTAGAGCTGGATCTGGAAGAAGATGATGGCAAACAGGCTGACGTTGATCAGACCAAACAGGTAGTTGATGGTCTTCTCCTGACTGGCGAACCAGATGCAGGCCAGGCCGAATAAAGTGCCGATGGCTTCAATCCACGACATGGCGTAACCGCCGCCCAGCGGTATGGTCACCAGGGTGTGATTGATGCTGAACCACTCGAATATGCTCATTTTCGTTTCCTTTGAAAATTTGGAAGAAAGGGGGAGATCGGGACGGGCCTATTCTAGTGGCTGTGCGGCGGCGATCGCAGGACTTTTGTCCGGGTCAGCCTGAGCCACATCAAAGAATGGATACAGGGTGGCGGCAAAGGCTTGCCATTTTTGCCGACCGCAGGGGGCCCGATATGCGATGATGGCCCTTGCCCTTTATGGATATGTAAGAAACCGGGGCAGAACAAACTGTGGTCTGATGGAGTCCGCCATTTCACCCCTTGTGTCATGGCGGACATGAACGAAAGGAGCAAGTGTGAATTCCGAACTGATCTGGGTCCTCTGCATGCTGGTGGGCGCCATCTATCTGTTTATTACCAACAAGGTACGCATGGACGTAGTCGCCTTGTTGATCATCATATTGTTTGTGTTGAGCGGCATCCTGACCCTGCCGGAGGCGCTGGCGGGATTCAGCGATCCCAACGTCATTCTGATCGCTGCCCTGTTCGTGGTGGGGGAGGGGCTGGTCCGTACCGGCATCGCCTACCAGGTGGGGGATATGCTGGTGAAGGTGGCGGGCAGCAGCGAGATCCGCATGCTGGTGCTGCTGATGGTGGCGGTCTCCCTGCTGGGGGCCGTGATGAGCAGCACAGGGGTGGTGGCCATCTTCATCCCGGTGGTGCTGAGCGTGGCGAACCGCATGGGGATCCCGGCCGGCCGTTTGATGATGCCGCTCGGCTTTGCCGGCCTCATCAGTGGCATGATGACGCTGGTGGCGACCCCGCCCAACATGGTGGTCAACAGTGAGCTGATGCGCCACGGTATTCAGGGTTTCAGCTTCTTCGGCTTCACCCCCATGGGGCTGATCATCCTGGTGATGGGCATAGTCTACATGCTGCTGATGCGGGGCTCCCTGGTCCGTGAAGGGGAGGAGGGCAAAGGCAAACAGGCAGGGCGCAGCACCATGCGCGATCTCATCCGCGATTACCGGCTGGCCGGGCGGGCCCGCCGGTTGGCGATCCGGCCCGACTCCCCCCTGATAGGCCAGACCCTGGATGAGCTGCAGTTGCGGGCCAGTTATGGCGCCAACGTCATCGGGGTGGAGCGCTGGCGTAAGTTCCGGCGGGTGATGGTGACCGTCTCCGGCGTCACCGAGTTCCAGGCCAAGGATGTGCTGCTGATCGACATGTCCGACCCCGAGGTAGACATTCGCGAGTTCTGCCGCGAGGCGCGGCTCGAGCCCATGATCCTGCGCGGGGAGTACTTCTCCGATCAGGCGCGGGAGGTGGGCATGGCCGAGGTGTCGCTCATTCCGGGATCCCGCATGCTGGGCAAAAGCATTCGCGAGGTGGCCTTTCGTTCTCACTACGGTCTGAGCGTGGTGGGGATCCGCCGTGATGGCGAGGCGCTGACCGGCAAGCTGGTGGATGAGCCCTTGCAGATGGGTGACTCTCTGCTGGTGGTGGGCAACTGGAGCCTGATCCGCTTGTTGCAGACCCACAGCCGGGACTTCCTGCTGCTCGGCCTGCCCGCCGAGGTAGACGAGATGGCGCCAGCTCGCAGCCAGGCCATCCACGCCCTGATCTGTCTCGGAATCATGGTGGTGCTGATGGTGACCGATCCCGTGCCCAACGTCGTCGCGGCACTGGTGGCCTGTCTGCTGATGGGCAAGTTCCGCTGCATCGACATGGAGAGCGCCTACAAGTCCATCCACTGGCCCACCCTGATCCTGATCGTCGGCATGCTGCCCTTTGCGCTGGCGCTGCAGAAGACGGGGGGGGTGGACATGATTGTCGGCGGTCTGATCGCAGCCGTCGGTGAGATGGGCCCTCGTGCTATGTTGGCCAGCCTGTTCGCCCTGTGCGCTCTGATCGGGCTCTTCATCTCCAATACTGCGACGGCGGTATTGATGGCACCGATTGCGCTGGGAACGGCCCAGCAGATGGGGATCTCCCCCTATCCCTTTGCCATGACCATCGCCATCGCGGCCTCGGCGGCCTTCATGACGCCGGTCTCGTCGCCGGTCAATACCCTGGTGCTTGGGCCTGGCAACTACAAGTTTGTGGATTTCGTGCGCATTGGCGTGCCCTTCACCCTGCTGGTGATGGTGGTGAGCGTCATCGCTATCCCCTGGTTCTTCCCGTTCTGACCGGTTTGATCAGGGGAAAGAGAGACAAGCGGCTTGAGGGCCGCTTTTTTGTCGCTCCGCATCGGCCCGGATGGCTGCAGACGAGGGGGGCAAGAGGGGATACGGCGAAAAACGGGCACAAAAAAACCAGCCTGAGCTGGTTTGTTTGGTACTGCTATTAATGGTGCGGAAGGAGAGACTCGAACTCTCACACCTTACGGCGCCAGAACCTAAATCTGGTGCGTCTACCAATTTCGCCACTTCCGCAATATTAATGGTGGCTATGACGGGATTCGAACCTGTGACCCTCGCATTATGAGTGCGATGCTCTAACCAACTGAGCTACATAGCCGTCTTGTCACCAATGTCATCGCTGACAAGTCAAAAATGGCCGGGTACTAGGGTTTGGACCTAGGCACGTTGACGAGATCGAAATCTCTCACGCTTACCACAGCAAATCATCGACAGGTCGATGACGGGTAAAAATGGCTGGGGTACTAGGATTCGAACCTAGGGATGGCGAGATCAAAACCCGCTGCCTTACCGCTTGGCGATACCCCAACAGTGCTCATCGACAGTCATGAGACTGGCAAAGAACCTTTAAACATTGCGGTGGTACCAGGAAACTTGACGAGATCGAAACCTCTTACGTTTACCACCGCTATCACCGACGAGGTCGATGAAAGGCAATAATGGCTGGGGTACTAGGATTCGAACCTAGGGATGGCGAGATCAAAACCCGCTGCCTTACCGCTTGGCGATACCCCAACTGAACAATTTATGGTGGCTATGACGGGATTCGAACCTGTGACCCTCGCATTATGAGTGCGATGCTCTAACCAACTGAGCTACATAGCCAACCGTGCTTCCAGTGAGTCGTTGCCTCATCACTGTGCGGGCCGAATTATGCGTATCTGGCTCTGGGGCGTCAACCCTTTTTTTGCCAGAAAAACCGAATTTGGGTGCGTTTGGCGAGTTATTGGTCGCTGTCGTGCAAAAGCCCAACAATCTGGTTTTTTTTACGACATTTGCCGGAAGATAGGGTGTTCTGCCAGATAAAAGAGAGGCCAGCAATGCTGGCCTCTCTTGGGATTAGACGTTGAACAGGAAGTTCATGATATCGCCATCTTTGACGATGTACTCTTTCCCTTCGGCGCGCATCTTGCCTGCTTCCTTGGCTCCTTGCTCACCCTTGTAGGTGATAAAGTCTTCGAAAGCGATGGTTTGGGCGCGAATAAAGCCTTTTTCAAAGTCGGTGTGGATCTTGCCCGCCGCTTGCGGCGCTGTGGCACCGACCGGAATGGTCCAGGCACGCACTTCCTTCACGCCGGCAGTGAAATAGGTCTGCAGCTTGAGCAGCTCGTAACCTGAGCGGATCACCCGGTTCAGGCCCGGCTCTTCGATGCCAAGGTCTGCCATGAACTCGGCGCGATCGTCGTCATCCAGCTCGGCGATGTCAGATTCGATGGCGCAGCAGACCACGACCACAACCGCGTTCTCGGCGGCGGCGATTTCACGTACCTTGTCGAGGAAGGGGTTGTTCTCGAAACCGTCTTCCGCCACGTTGGCGATGTACATGGTGGGCTTGAGGGTCAGGAAGTTGAGGTGGCTCACGGCGGCCAGCTCATCCTTGTCCAGCTTCATGCCACGGATCATCTGGCCGTTTTCCAGAGCGACCCGGATCTTCTCCAGGGTTTCCACTTCCAGCTTGGCATCCTTGTCGCCGCCCTTGGCGCGCTTGGACTGGCGGTGAATGGCGCGTTCGCAGGCGTCCAGATCCGACAGGGCGAGTTCGGTGTTGATCACCTCGATGTCGTCGGCCGGAGAGACCTTGCCAGCAACGTGAATGATGTTCTCGTCCTCGAAGCAGCGCACCACGTGGCCGATGGCTTCGGTTTCACGGATGTTGGCCAGGAACTGGTTGCCCAGACCTTCGCCCTTGGAGGCACCGGCAACCAGACCGGCGATGTCCACGAATTCCATGGTGGTCGGCACGACACGCTGGGGATTGATGATGGCCGCCAGCTGGTCGAGACGCGGATCCGGCATGGGAACCACACCCGTGTTCGGCTCAATGGTGCAGAACGGGAAGTTGGCGGCTTCGATGCCAGCCTTGGTCAGCGCATTGAACAGGGTGGATTTACCTACATTGGGCAGGCCCACGATACCGCATTTAAAACCCATGGATTGTTACCTTACTTGATAGATGCTGTGAGGGGCGCAGGCGTCCCGTGTCATATTTTTTGGCCTCGAGACGGTATGAAACCGCTCATGGCCCTGATCATGTCTGGCTTGGGCGCATGATCGAACATCCCTATACTTTTTCGGCCTTGAAGCTGTGCAAGCGATTCATGGCCTTGGTCATGTCTTGCTTGAACAGGATATCGGTGGCGCGCAGGGACTCATCCAATGCGGCCTCGATCAGGCTCTGTTCACTGCTTGGGGCCTTGGTCAGGACGAATCCGGCCACCAGCTCCTTGGCACCGGGGTGGCCGATGCCAAGGCGCAGCCGGAAGAAGTTATTGTTATTGCCCATCTTGGCAATGATGTCCTTGAGGCCATTGTGACCACCGTGGCCACCACCTTGCTTGAACTTGGCAATGCCGGGGGGCAGGTCCAGTTCATCGTGGGCCACCAGCATGGCTTCCGGTTCTATCTGGTAGAAACGGGCCAGCGCCGCTACGGCCTTGCCGGAGAGATTCATGTAGGTGTTCGGGATGAGCAGACGCACATCCTGACCTTCCACCTGAATGCGGGCTGTGTGGCCGAAGAACTTGGGCTCTTCGCGCAGGCTGACATTGTGCCAGCCTGCCAGCTGCTCCACATACCAGGCGCCCGCATTGTGGCGGGTCTTGGCGTATTCGGGGCCGGGATTGCCCAGTCCCACGATCAGTTTGATTTGGCTTGTCACGCTTGATGTCTTCACTCGCTACTTGCAATGGGCAGACTGCCCAAGGCAATGGGACGCAATATTCTAGCCGCCGACTGGCGATCACTCAACCAAAGCTCGGCAACCGTGAGGGAATAACCGCTGATGGGGTTGCCTATGGCAGCAAAACGGACCCCTTGTCGGGGCCCGTGTTGGTCAATGTTCGCTGGGGTGGCGCCTTACTCGGCCCGCAGCAGCGTGACCGTCTCTTCCGTCAGGGCGGTCAGGGTCGGCCGCTGCTCTCGCACGTATTGCACGAAGGAGGCCGCGTCCGTGCCGCAGTTAACGCTACTGGCCTTGCAGTCGAGCTGCTGACCCGGTGCATAACGGGCGCTCAGCTGATCGCCGCTTTGCTCCACCTTCTCGATGGGGAAGCCGGTCAGTTTACCATCCACCCAGGCGAGATCCAGTCGCTCGGCCTGCTGGCTCTGGGCGCGGGCGAGTGCCTGCCAGCCGTCGTTGCCATCGGCACTGTAGGCATTCATCACCACCCGATAGCGTTGGTTGTCGACCAGATCCTGCCATTGCCCTGCAGCCGTCTGCCATTGCAGTTGGGTCAGCTCGCCGCGCTTGCCCGGCACCGTTTCGGTGAGGGTGTAGCGCAGATGGCCGCCGTAGGGGAATTTGCCGGCGTGGCACTGGCAGGCAAGGTGGCCGTGATGGTCTCTGTCAGCAGGGCGCGTACCTCGGCGCCGGTCAGGGTCAGCACGGAGAGCTGATTTTTGAATGGCAACAGGGTGAGCGCCGCGTCCCCCTCGCGCAACTCGCCAGCGGGCAGATCGGCGCGCACGCCCCCCACCGCCAGCAGGGCGAAGTGAACCGGCCCGCCGGTCAGGGCTTGCACCGCCGGGGTGTTGGCCCAGTAGTATTGGCCTTCGGCCACCAGGGGGGCGACGTCGGATCCGTGGCTGTCGCTACCGTTGTCGCCGGGGCGACGGGCATTTTGCAGCGGCGCCGGCAGGGTGGCGATGACGGGTCCGAAGGCCTGCTCCAGCGCCGGCTTGTAGTGGCTGTCGATGATGCCGCGCAGGCGCGGGTCTTCATCCACTGTCACCAGGTTGGGCCGGGCATCAATGAACTTGCTCGCCTGTTTGCCGCGGGTCTTATCCAGCACCTGTTTGCGGGCCGGATCGGCGAAGAAGTCACGGCTGGCCAGCAGCTGGTTCTGGCCCTTGCAGGCGATGACCCGGCCCTGGCCGTCGAAGCTGATCCGGGCCAGGCCGATGGCCTGGGCGTAGGAGCCCGCTTGTACTACGCAGGTCAGGCCGACGCCGTCCGGATTGGTGACCAGCTGGGCGTATTCGCCGGTCTTGCCCCAGCCGATGTTGCTGAAGTCACCGAGCAGGCTGTGGGAGTGGCCGCCGACGATGGCATCTATGCCATTCACCTCGGCCGCCAGCGCCAGATCCCGCTCGTTGCCGATATGGGTCAGGGCGACGATCTGGTGGATCCCCTTGGCTTGCAGCATGTCAACGGTGGCCTGAGCCGAAGCGACCTCCTTGCCAAAGCGCAGCTTGCCGACGTTGGGGGAGATATTGGCCATGTCCTCCAGCACCAGTCCCATCACGGCCACCAGATGCTGGCCCTGGGGCAGGTTGTTGAGATCGGTGACCGGGCTCTTTCGGTTGCCTTTGAAGGCATAGACCACGAAGGGTTTGAGGTTGGTGGCGTTGTGCAGATCAGGGTCGGCCTTGGTGTCGAGGTTGGCCGCCAGTACCGGGAAGTTGACCCTCTTGATAAAGCGGGCGAGCTTCTGGTTGTCGAGATCGAATTCGTGATTGCCCAGGGCCATGGCATCGAGGCCGAACTGGTTCAGCAGCTCGGCATTGGCCATTCCCTCGTTGAGCTTGAAGTAGCCGCTGCCCTGCCAGGCATCGCCACCGTGCAACAGCAACAGCGGCTGGTTTTTGGCAAGCGCCTCGGCCTGAAAGGATTTTGCCATGGTGAGCAGGCGCGGATAGCCGCCGAAGCGGGTGTAGAGAGTGTCGGTTTCCCCCTGCTTGCCAAAGATGGGCCCCTTCAGCTCGGCGTTGACCGGGTCAAACTGGGAGTGGGTATCGTTCATGTGTGCCAGGGTCAGCACGAAGGGCTGATTTTCTTTGCCGGGCTGACAGGCGAACAGGAAGCTGCAGAAGGCAAGAAGCAGCAGCGGGCGCAAGCGATTCATGGATCAATCCTTAACCTGCGGTGGGGCAGGGCAATACCGGGTGTGACAGGACTAGAAAGACAAAAACCGCCAGCTGGCGGTTTTTGTCACAACGGTGTCTATCAATGCTCAAACATGGCAGAGATGGACTCTTCGTTGCTGATACGACGAATGGCTTCCGCCAGTACGGTTGACAGGGTCAGCTGTTTGACCTTGTCGACCGCCTTCATCTCTGCGGTGAGCGGGATGGAGTCGGTGATGATCAGCTCGTCGATGACCGAGTTTTTGATGTTCTCCACGGCGGAACCGGAGAAGACCGGGTGAGTGGCGTAGGCGAATACACGCTTGGCGCCGCGCTCTTTCAGGGCTTCTGCGGCCTTGCACAGGGTGCCGCCGGTGTCGATCATGTCGTCGACTATGATGCAGTCGCGGCCAGCCACGTCACCGATCAGGTGCATGACCTGGGAGACGTTCGGGCGGGGACGACGCTTGTCGATGATGGCGATGTCGGTATCGTCCAGCAGCTTGGCGATGGCACGGGCACGCACCACGCCGCCGATGTCCGGTGATACAACGACAGGGGATTCGAGGTTCTTGGACTTCATGTCTTCCAGCAGCACAGGGCTGCCGAACACGTTGTCGACCGGGACGTCGAAGAAGCCCTGGATCTGCTCGGCATGCAGGTCAACGGTCAGCACACGGTCCACACCCACGCTGGAGAGGAAGTCGGCGACAACCTTGGCGGTGATGGGCACACGGGCGGAGCGGACGCGGCGGTCCTGACGGGCATAACCAAAGTAGGGGATAACGGCAGTAATACGGCCAGCTGAAGCACGACGCAGAGCATCCACCATGACGATCAATTCCATCAAATTGTCGTTGGTCGGGGCACAGGTGGATTGAATGATGAAGATATCGCCACCGCGTACATTCTCATTGATCTGTACGCTGATCTCGCCGTCGCTAAAGCGACCTACGGCAGCATTGCCGAGTTTGATAAACAGGCGATCTGCGATCTTCTGGGCTAGTTCCGGCGTTGCGTTACCAGCAAACAGCTTCATGTCAGGCACGGTTTGAAACCTCGGGGTTGCATCCAGTATGTGGGGGAGTCTGATTCAGACCCGTATCGTTTTGGGGCAAACGATTTATCAAGTTGACGGGTCAGGCCAATATAGGCCGCTTTCAGGCTAGGTGCATCTCGTTGCATTTTTCAAACCGGATGGCTGCCGCGTTTGCGGGAAGCCGTCATCCAGGAGATCGATGACCTCTTTGCGAGTGACAAGGGGGACGATAATGGTTGCAGACTGGCTTGACGAGATTGCGCTCTGTCAAGATCATCTGCGGCCTGCTTACCGAGACACCCGTGTCAATCACCAGGATAATGGCTGGGGTACTAGGATTCGAACCTAGGAATGGCGAGATCAAAACCCGCTGCCTTACCGCTTGGCGATACCCCAATCACTGATTTGTTGCAATGTCACGAACAGTGGTGATATGTTCTCGCCCTTGGCGACAAACCCATCCCATCCCTTCGGCACTTTTGCCAACACTTCCCGAGCAGCCTCTTCGTCTTCAAATTGAGCAAAGACGCAGGCTCCTGTGCCCGTCATTCTTGACGGCGCGTATTCTAGCAACCAGCCGAGCGCATTGGCAACCTCGGGGTGGCGCTTTTTCACCAGCAATTCGCAATCGTTTTTCCACGTCCCTTCCAGCAGGTTGTGAAATGCCATTTTCGGCGTCGCTCTGGGCAGGTCCGGATCCTGAAAAACGGCGGCAGTGGCCACGTGGCAATCGGGCTTGAGCACCAGATACCAGACGCTTGGCAATTCGACCGGTTGCAGTCGCTCGCCCACCCCTTCTGCAAAGGCGGCGCGGCCACGAACAAACACGGGCACGTCGGCACCCAGCTGGACCCCGAGCTCGGCCAGTTCATCTTCACTCAAGCCGGCCTGCCAGAGGTGATTGAGCGCAACCAGGGTCGTGGCCGCGTCCGAAGAGCCGCCGCCTATGCCGCCCCCCATGGGCAATACCTTCTCCAGCCGGATATGGGCCCCCTGCGGGCTCGGCAACCGCGCCTGCAGCAGGCGGGCGGCGCGTATGATGAGGTTCTGCTCATCGGGCACGCCGGGAATGGCCGGGCTCAAGGTGAGCTGCACAGTGTCCGGCAGTGGCTCGAATTCGAGCCAGTCGCCGTGACTGAGAAAGATAAACAGGGTCTGCAGCTCGTGATAACCGTCCCGTCGACGGCCATTGACGTGCAGGAAGAGGTTGAGTTTGGCCGGTGCTGGCCAGCGAGTGGCTGTCATGTTCGCCTCCTTGTCGATTGCAGCCATCAGTGAACGAGCGTCCATTGGTTGATCTGCAATTTGAGGCGGCTGCCCTGGCCCTCCATGGTCAGCAGGTGCGGCAGGCGGTAGCCGTCCTGATCCCGGTAGTCGCCGTAGACGATCTGCCACTGGCCGTCACGCACGCTGGCCAGGCTGCTGTCGGGATTGAGTTCGAACTCGGCCTTGCCCGGCAGTCCCTTGATCCACTCCGGCAGCCCCTGCACCGGTATGTTCCAGCCGGTGAGTTGATAGACGAGTGCCTCGGCATCCTGGCTCTGGTGCCGCTTGCCCTCGTTGTCTATCAGGGTGATCTCGCCCTTGCTGCGGGAGAGCTCCAGTATGTGGGTGCCAACTATGCTGCTCAGGTTGAGGCGATAGTCGTCCCCATCCTGCCGCCAGTTGACCCGGGCGCTGCCCTTCTGCTGGGCGGTGATGATGGCCATCTTGCCCGACAGTTGCCAGTGGGTGAGCTGCTCGAGACGGGCCCGCTCTTGCTGCCAGTTGACCTGATCCCGCTGGGGTTGGATGGTGGCACAACCGGCCAGCGACAGCAGGCAGGCGAAGGTGAAAATACGCAATAACAAGGTCATGCTCCAGATATGGGGATTTGCCACAGTATACGGGGCGGCCGTATTGCTTTTAAAGCCTTACCCTTTCTCGTACAATTGACGACCTTTACTCCCAGCGCACAGATACGATCACCACCCACTCATGAGTTTGCTTGCCCTCGGAATTAACCACAACACCGCCAGTGTCGCCTTGCGGGAGCGGGTCGCGTTCGGCCCGGACTGCATCGATCGCGCCTTGCGTGAGCTGGTCACCCAACCCGGCGTAAGCGAGGCGGTGATCGTCTCGACCTGCAACCGCACCGAGCTTTACTGCAGCCTGGCGCAGGGGCAGGGGGAGCAGGTACTGCACTGGCTGCAACGTTTCCATGGTCTGGACGCGGCTGACGTGGTGTCAGCCATCTACCTGCACTGGGACGAAGAGGCCGTGCGTCACCTGATGCGGGTAGCCTGCGGCCTGGATTCCCTGGTGCTGGGCGAGCCGCAGATCCTGGGGCAGATCAAGCAATCCTATGCCCATGCCCAGCAGTCCGAGGCGGTGAAGGGGTCGCTGGAACGCCTGTTTCAGAAATCCTTCTCCGTGGCCAAGCGCGTGCGCACGGACACCGAGATAGGCGCCAGCGCCGTGTCGGTGGCCTTTGCCGCCGTCAGCCTGGGTCGGCGCATCTTCTCCGATCTCTCCCAAACCAAGGTGCTGCTGGTCGGTGCTGGCGAAACCATAGAACTGGTCGCCCGTCATCTGCGCGAGCAAAACGTCACCCAGATGATGGTGGCGAACCGCACCCTGCAGCGTGCCCAGCTGCTGGCCGAGGAGTTTGATGCCAGGGTGATGACCCTGGAAGAGATCCCGGATTATCTGCACGAGGCGGACATCGTCATCAGCTCGACTGCCAGCCCGCTGCCCATCATCGGCAAGGGCATGGTGGAACGCGCCCTCAAGGCCCGTCGCTTCAAACCCATGTTCCTGGTGGATATCGCCGTGCCACGGGATATCGAGGCCGAGGTGGACGAGCTCTCCGATGCCTACCTCTACACGGTTGATGACCTGCAGGGCATCATCGAGCAGAACCTGGAAACCCGCAAACGGGCCGCCGCCGAGGCGGAGCTCATCGTGCAGGAAGAGCGCGATGAGTTCATGGGCTGGTATCGCAGTCAGCATTCGGTGGATCTCATCCGCGATTATCGTCATCAGGCCCAGCAGGTGGCTGATGAGGAGTTGCAGCGCGCCTTGCTGGCCCTGCAACAGGGTGAGAATGCCGAACAGGCCCTCAAGGCCATGGCGCATCGCCTCACCAACAAGTTGATCCACGCACCGACCCAGGCCCTGCGCCAGGCGGCGGCCCAGGGGGATCACCATCAGCTCTCCCGCCTGCGTCAGGTGCTGGGATTGTCACCAGAGTAATTGTTCGGGGTGGCCGACTGGCGGCCCCTTCCTCCATCGAGAAAACAAGATTTATGAATCCGTCACTGATCAGAAAGCTGGAAGGCCTCATCGAGCGCCACGAAGAAGTACAGGCCATGCTCGGCGAGCCAGGGGTGGCTTCGGATCAGGATCGCTACCGCGCCCTGACCCGGGAATATGCCCAGCTGGAAGATATCGTTCACGCCTTCCAGCACTTTCGCCAGGCCGAAGAGAACCTGGAGGCCACCAAGCTGATGCTGGAAGAGGATGATGCCGACCTGCGCGAGATGGCGCAGGAGGAGTTGCCGCTGGCCAAGAGCACGCTGGAGGAGCAGGAGCAGGCGCTGCAGGTGATGCTGCTGCCCCGGGATCCCAAGGATGACAACAACTGCTACCTCGAAATCCGGGCCGGTGCCGGCGGTGACGAGGCGGCCATCTTTGCCGGTGACCTGTTTCGCATGTATTCGCGCTACGCCGAGCGTCAGGGCTGGCGCATCTCCATCGTCAGCTGCAACGACGGCGAGCACGGTGGCTACAAGGAGGTGATCGCCAAGGTAGACGGCGAGCACGTCTATGGCCGTCTCAAGTTTGAATCCGGCGGCCACAGGGTACAGCGGGTGCCCGAGACCGAATCCCAGGGCCGGGTGCACACCTCCGCCTGTACCGTCGCCGTGCTGCCGGAAGTGCCGGAAGCCGAGCAGATCGAGATCAATGCGAACGACCTGAAGATAGATACCTTCCGCGCCTCCGGGGCGGGTGGCCAGCACGTCAACAAGACGGATTCCGCCATCCGCATCACCCACCTGCCGACGGGTCTGGTGGTGGAGTGCCAGGATGAGCGCTCCCAGCACAAGAACCGCGCCAAGGCGATGTCTGTGCTCTCCGCCCGCCTGCAGGCGGCCGAGGATGAGCGCCACCGCGCCGCCGAGCAGAGCACCCGTCGCAACCTGGTGGGTTCCGGCGATCGCTCCGAGCGTATCCGCACCTACAACTACCCGCAGGGTCGCCTCTCTGAACACCGCATCAATCTCACCCTCTATCGCCTCGGCGAGATCATGGAGGGGGATCTGGACTGCATCATCAGCCCCATGATCCAGGAGTATCAGGCCGATCAGCTCGCCTCCCTGGCCGAGAACAGCTGATGCAGCCCGTGTGTGCAGATATCGCCGTCACGGCGCTGGCGCGCCACTGATGCAGATCCAGCAGGCCCGCGCCCACATAATGGCAACCCTGGCCGGGGGCGACTCTCCCCGCGCCGACGCCGATGTGCTGCTCTGCCATCTGCTTGGTTGCCGACGCAGCTATCTGATGACCTGGCCGGAGCGCACCCTCGATGCTGCCCAGCAGGCGACCCTGCAGGGTTGGCTGAGCCGTCGTCTCAATGGCGAGCCCATTGCTCACCTGGTGGGTGAGCGGGAGTTTTGGTCACTGCCGCTCAAGGTGAGCCCGGCCACCCTGATCCCGCGCCCCGACACCGAGGTGCTGGTGGAACAGGCGCTGGCGCGGTTGCCCCCAAGGCCCGCTTCGCCGCATCAGGCGCCTTGCGCCTTGCTGGATCTGGGTACAGGCACAGGTGCCATTGCATTGGCGCTCAAGTCAGAGCGGCCGGATGCCGATGTATGGGCGGTGGATCGCATGCCGGAGGCGGCCGCACTGGCACGTGCCAACAGCGTCGCGCTGGGGTTACCCATCGAGGTGCGGGACGGCAGCTGGTTTGAGCCACTCTCGGGCGCGCCGCGCTTCGAGATGATAGTCTCCAACCCGCCCTACATCGACGGTGCCGATCCCCATCTGGCTGAGGGGGATGTGCGTTTCGAACCCCGCTCTGCTCTGGTGGCGGACGAGCAGGGGCTGGCAGATATCCGCCTGATAGTGGCCGGTGCGCCGGCCCATCTTTGCCCGGGCGGCTGGCTCTTGCTGGAGCATGGCTGGCAACAGGGTGAGGCAGTGCGTCAACTCCTGCTGCAGTGCGGCTACAGCCAGGTGGAAACCGTGCGTGATTACGGTGATAACGAGCGGGTGACCCTGGGGCGCCTGGCTCGGTGATGATGACGGGCGGGCCCGGCCTGCCCCTGTTCAAGGATATGTTATGTATGTTGTTCTCAAACATCTGCACCTGGTGCTGATCGCCTCGGCCGTGCTGATGTTTATGCTGCGTTTTTACTGGGTTCAGAAGGGGACGGGTGGTGCCTATAGCAGCCGGGTCCTGCAACTGAGCGGCTGGTTGAATGGGCTTGTGGTGCTCTCCGGCGTGCTGCTGTGCATGGTGCTGGATCTCAATCCGCTCAACAACGGCACCCCTTGGCTCAGCGAGAAGCTGACGGCCATCCTGGTGGTGGCATTTTTGGCCATGATGGCGCTGCGACTGGCCCGCAATAACGGTATCCGCTGGTTTGCCTTCCTCGGCGCCATCGGTTGGCTCTTCTTTATCGCCAAACTGGCCGTATACAAGCAGGCCAGTCTGTTCGGTTAAGGGTGATGACGATGATACGCGTAGACGAATGGACCGATTTCGAAGCCCACGATATTGCCGAGCTGGCGCTGTCGGTGAGCGACGAGATCCATGGTATCAGCGGTCGTGGCGAGGCCGATCTGGCCCGCCTCGATGCCTGGCTGGACGAGACGATCGACGAGGGCAATTGCGACGAGGTGCGCCGTCAGCTGCTGCAGGGTTTCTACCAGAGCATGGGTTTTCACGGTGACTGGCAGGATTACTTCTCCGCGGCCAATTGCGATCTGGCTCAGGTGCTCGCCCGCAAGCAGGGCATTCCGGTCAGCCTCGGCATCCTCATCATACAGCTGGGCCGCAAGCTCGGGCTGGATGTGGAGGGGATCTGCTTCCCCGGTCACTTCCTGGTGAGCTTCGCTGGCAGCGAAGGCGAGGTCTATGTAGACCCCTTCACCGGCGACGAGCTGAGCCTGCACCGCATCGAACTGCTGCTGCGCGGCGCCCTCGGCAATCTGGCCACCCTGACCGCCGAACACCTGCAGCCCTCGGGCCAGTGGGAGATCATCGAGCGGCTGCTCAACGTCAGCAAGGGTGCCCTGCTGCGGGAAGATCGCATGACAGAAGCGCTGCGCTGCAGCGAACTGCTGCTGCGCATGAAGCCTGGCGATCCGCTGGAAACGCGGGATCGGGGCTTCATCTACGAGCAGCTCGACTGTCCACGTTTCGCCGCCGACGATTTTGAATACTTTATTGAACAATGTCCGGACGATCCGGTGGCCGATGTGCTCAAGGTACAACTGGCCGCGCTGGATCTTAGCCCCAAGCCGCTCCATTAAGGATGCCCGGGAGCTGCCACAGAACAATATCAGTGCCGGTGTGCCCAAGGCGCAACGGACTAACAGGGATTCAAGCCCCGGGCCCCTTCACTCAAGGATGCCCGGGAGCTGCAACAGAAGAGTATCAAGGTCGGTGTACCCAAGGTGCAACGGACTAATTTGGATTCAAGCCCTTTCACTTAAGGATGCCTGAGATGGAACAGAAGAATATCAAGATCAATGACATCGATTTAGCCAACGACAAACCGTTCGTGCTGTTCGGTGGCATGAACGTGCTGGAATCCCGCGACATGGCGATGGCGGTGTGCGAGAAGTACGTGGAAGTGACCAGCAAGTTGGGTATCCCGTTCGTGTTCAAGGCGAGCTGGGACAAGGCCAATCGCTCCTCCATCCACTCCTACCGCGGCCCGGGTCTGGAAGAGGGGATGAAGATCTTCCAGGAGCTCAAGGCGACCTTCGGTATGCCAGTTATCTCGGATCTGCATGAGGTTCATCAGGCCAAGCCGGTGGCCGAAGTGGTTGACGTCATCCAGCTGCCCGCCTTCCTGGCGCGCCAGACCGATCTGGTGGAGGCCATGGCCCGCACCGGCAACGTCATCAACATCAAGAAACCGCAGTTCCTGAGCCCAAGTCAGATGAAGAACATCACCGACAAGTTTGAGGAGTGCGGCAACGACCAGCTTATTCTCTGTGAGCGCGGCGCCAACTTCGGTTATGACAACCTGGTGGTGGACATGCTGGGCCTGGGGGTGATGAAGAAGAGCACAGGCGGCTATCCGGTGATCTTCGATGTGACCCACTCGTTACAGTGCCGCGATCCGCTGGGGGCTGCCTCGGGGGGTCGTCGGGATCAGGTGACCGAGTTGGCCCGTGCTGGCATGGCGGTCGGCCTGGCCGGTCTGTTCATCGAGTCACACCCGGATCCGAAAGTGGCCCGTTGTGATGGCCCGAGTGCCCTGCCACTGGAGAAGCTGGAAGGTTTCCTCAAGCAGATGAAAGCCATTGACGATCTGATCAAGGGCTTTGAGCCCCTCGATACCTCCGCCTGATCCACAGCGCCAGTTTAGTGATGCCAAGTGCCCCGCCATGCGGGGCATTTTTATATCCAGAATATTTTCATTGAGGTCTTAAATAAATCACCGACCAAATATATCACGGTTGCTGTGGCGTTAATGATGTTAAATTCGTCGTGTGATTGATGTCTCTTAATTACTTCTTATAACGTGTGAAAGTGGCGCCGTTACGATGACGAAATAGCATGAAGCTGGCGAGAGAACGATGATATCTCGTTGCGGTTCCCTGCATGCTTATTTCTGCCTTATGGGACATTGATTAATTAACAGGACGTTAATAATGCGAAAGAAAATATTCAGCAGCCTTTATTTTCAGGTGCTGCTTGCGATCACCCTGGGGGTATTTCTGGGGCACATCTATCCTGACCTAGGGGCGGATATGAAGCCACTGGGTGATGGCTTCGTGAAATTAATCAAGATGATCATTGCCCCCGTTATTTTCTGTACCGTGGTGACAGGTATTGCTGGCATGGAGAGCATGAAGGCGGTGGGGAAAACCGGTGCCATCGCGCTGATCTACTTTGAAGTGGTAAGCACTATCGCCCTGGTCATCGGATTGGGCGTGGTCAACCTGCTGCAACCCGGGGTGGGCATGAACGTGGACCCCGCCACGCTGGATGCCAGTGCCATCTCGGCCTATGCCGAGCAGGCCAAGTCGCAGGGCATCATCGCCTTCCTGCTGGACGTGATCCCGGGCAGCGTGATCGGCGCCTTTGCCAGCGGCAATATTCTCCAGGTATTGCTGTTTGCGGTGCTGTTTGGTTTCTCCCTGCATCATATTGGCGAGAAGGGAAAATTAATCTTCAATGTCATCGACAGCTTCTCCCAGGTTATGTTCGGCATTATCAACATGATCATGCGACTGGCGCCGGTCGGGGCATTTGGTGCCATGGCCTTTACCATAGGGAAATACGGTATTGGCTCGCTGGTGCAGCTGGGACAATTAATCGCCTGCTTCTACTTGACCTGTCTGTTGTTCATTTTTCTGGTGCTGGGCAGTATTGCCAGGGCGAATGGTTTCAGCATCCTGCGCTTTATTGCCTACATCAAGGAAGAGCTGCTGATCGTGCTGGGAACCTCCTCTTCCGAATCCGTGTTGCCGCGTATGCTGGTCAAGATGGAGGCGCTCGGCTGCAAGAAGTCGGTGGTGGGGCTGGTGATCCCGACCGGTTACTCCTTCAACCTGGATGGTACCTCCATCTATCTGACCATGGCGGCCGTCTTCATCGCCCAGGCGACCAACACGCCGCTGGATCTGTTCCAGCAGATCACCCTGCTGGTGGTGTTACTCATCTCTTCGAAAGGGGCGGCCGGCGTCACCGGCAGTGGCTTCATCGTGCTGGCGGCTACCATCTCGGCGGTGGGGCACCTGCCGCTCGCCGGGTTGGCGCTGATCCTGGGGATAGATCGCTTCATGTCGGAGGCGCGTGCCCTGACCAACCTGATCGGCAACGGGGTGGCCACTGTGGTGGTGGCCCGCTACTGCGATCAGCTCGATGAGCAGCAGATGAACAAGGTGCTCGCCAACCCGGCCGCGGTGCAGAAGGTCGAGCAGCACGGATAGCTGGCGGTCTACCTGTGAGGAGAGGATGGGCAAGCACTGTTTCTTTCCCATCCCAAAACGCCCGCGTGGGTAATGCCAATCAGTTAACTCTTTTTGTGACTGAATATTTGAAATTTTGACTGGCAGGAACGGTGCCATGGTTAATGCGTCAATGTGGCTGACACCTTTGCCCTGACGGGCATCCAATAAAAAGAGGGAGGCATTATGCCTCCCTCACTCTTTGGCCCTTATACCCCGCGGGTTGGGACTCAAATTCTCTTAACTGACTTGCAATTAGCCCGCGTGGGCCGTTTTGCATGGTGCAGATGACCGCAGAGGAAATTACAGGCTCTGGGTAAAGGTACGGGTGACCACGTCACGCTGCTGCTCCGGGGTCAGTGCGTTGAAGCGCACGGCATAGCCAGAAACACGTATGGTCAGTTGCGGGTACTTCTCTGGATTGGCGATGGCGTCTTCCAGGGTTTCGCGGCGCAGCACGTTGACGTTCAGGTGCTGACCACCTTCCACGGCAGGTTCGGCTTGAACCGGCAGTTCACGGTATTCGAACTGACCCAGGTCAGAGACACTGACTTCCTGATCGGCGGCGAAGGTGTCGCCTTTGGCGCAGATGCAACGAGCCTGTTGCTTCTCTTCGTCCAGCAGCCAGAAAGAGTTCAGCAGCGCGGTGTTGGTGGACTGGGTGATTTGGATGCCCTTGATCATGGTATGACTCCTCATAGGAAAGCGGATTCAACTGTAAGGAGATTACCCTGATGTATTTAAACCACCGGGATGATTTAAAGGGCCCTTGCCTTACACCTTTACTTTGTTGGGTCATATATATCACGATGGTAATAATACGAAAATTGATCCAAATCAAAAAATGCGCAACTTGCACCTGTGTGTTGGGTTTAAATTATTGAGATTAATCAAAAATAGGTCATTTTTACGATTATATAAGATATCCAAATTATGCATCTTTTATTAATTAAATCTAGTAATTTAACTACATCTTATGGCTATTTCAGCCTGTGACAGTGCTGGCCCAGCCCGCTTCACCGGCAGAGTGTCGTGGCTCTGTGCCAGATGTCCGTCGTCCGGCAACCCCGGTGCTAGTCTCCTCCAAAAAGGCAGCGACTCCGCCAGGAGGGGCTCAGAGGAAGGCGCGGTCCCCGCCTGGGCACGCGTGGCGAAGAGAGCCGGTTCGGCGTCCCGCATTTTCTGCCGCTCTCGATGAGGAGGCATCATGTCCGTCACGACCCGCTGTATGGGGCTCAGCTGATGGCGCTGCGGTTGCGTCTTGCGGTCTGCCCCCCTATCCTGAGCCCCTTGCCGCATTAATTGAGGATACTGGGGTGCAGACTTGGACAGATGTACTGGATTCGGAGAAAGAGGAGAAAGGGAAAGGACCGCAGGGGTCTGATCCTGTCGCATTGATGGAGGGGGCTGGGGTGCCGAGCTGGACAGATGTGATTGGCTCTGAAAAAGATCAGGACTATTTCAAGGCGACCCTGGCGACCGTCAGGAGTGAGCGGGAAGCGGGCAAGCTGATCTACCCGCCTGCGACCGAGGTGTTCAACGCCTTCAAGCTGACCGAGCTGGATCGGGTCAAGGTAGTGATCCTGGGTCAGGATCCTTATCACGGCCCGAACCAGGCCCATGGCCTCTGTTTCTCCGTGCTGCCCGGCGTGCGTACGCCTCCCTCGCTGGTCAACATCTACAAGGAGATGCAGCGGGATCTGCCAGGTTTTGTCACACCCAATCACGGTTTTCTGGAGTCCTGGGCCCGGCAGGGCGTGCTGTTGCTCAATACGGTGCTGACGGTGCAGGCGGGCATGGCCCACTCTCACGCCCATCTGGGCTGGGAAACCTTCACCGACAGGGTCATAGAGCAGATCAATGCCAGCTGTCAGGGGGTTGTCTTCCTGCTGTGGGGAGCGCATGCCCAGAAGAAAGGCCGTTTCATTGACCGGCAGTGCCATCACGTGCTGAGTGCCCCTCATCCCAGCCCGCTCTCCGCCCATCGCGGCTTCATCGGTTGCGGCCATTTCTCCGAAACCAACCGTCTGCTGACCGAGCAGGGGATGAGCCCCATCAACTGGCATTCGGTCTGCGAATAGAGGACACCGAGTGGCCATGACTGTCGCCGGGTATCGAGCTAGGATGGCAGGAGCAGGGGGCTAGCATTGTGCGTCACTTGGCACTTTGTCTGCAGATGACTTGATTGAGTGCAAAGTTAGCGTGATAAATGACCGTATACTGGAGGCAGGATCGTCTCATTTCAGCGCAAGGAGTGCCCATGCTAGCCAGTCTGCACAAGGATCATCTCAACATCTCCAGGTTGCTGGCGCTGCTCAAACACAAGCTCGCCGTCATTCGCAATGAACAGCCGGTCAGCTACTTCCTGCTTCGGGACGTGGTTGATTATTTGCGGGAGGTCTCGGACAAGTACCACCACCCGAAAGAGGAGATGATCTACGACTACTACCTGAAATACCGGGTGGTGGAAGGCGAGGTTGCCAACCGGTTGCAGGAAGAGCACGCCAGATTGCTGGAGGCCGGCGCTGAGCTCAAGGAGATGGTGGAGATGATACTGATGGATGCCGTCATCCCGCTGGATCAGTTCACGGCAAGGCTGGAGCAGTTTGTGACGCTGCAAGAGGCGCACATAAACTATGAAGAGGGAGTCATCTTCCCCCATCTGCGTGATTCGCTGACCGAGGATGATTGGCGTCACCTGGAGCAGATCTGGCATAACCGGGCCATAGGGGATCCCCTGTTTGGCGCCGAGATCAGTCAGCACTTCCAGGCGCTGGCCAAACGCCTGTCGTTGCCACTCTCCTTCTGACCATCACAAGCCACTAAAAACAGCGCCCCGGGTAACCGGGGCGCTGTTTTTACAGTTCGATCTCTTCCGAGAGACCTTCGTAGGCGATGTCGATGGATTGCAGCTCCTTCTGCAGGCGATGCTTGTCTTTCAACGCCTCAATCTCACGCCATTTACGTTTCTTTCCCGTTGTTCCGCGGCTACGTGAACCGAGCTCAACCACATCGTCATAATCGAAGTTGAACATATCCATGGCTCCCTCCTTGGTTATTCTCGTTCTCATCACCCGTATAACATAACGCTATTAAAATTAAAACGTTTTCGTGACGAACTCATGACAGGGGATCCTGCGCCCATAAAAAAACCGGACTCCCTTGCGGGAGCCCGGTTTTTGTCTGCTCTTGCTGCCCGGATTAGAGGCGGCTGGCCAGCATGGTTTCCAGCTTGCCCTGGTCGACGGCGAACATGCGGATCCCTTCGCCCAGCTTCTCGACGGCCATGGCGTCCTGGTTCAGTTCCCAGCGGAATTCGGCTTCGGTCATCGGAGTTGGCTTCGGCAGACGCTCGCCTGTGTAGTTCAGCTTGCGCACCACGGCGCCTTCGGTCTTGCTCAGCTCTTCCAGCAGGGCCGGGCCTATGGTCAGGCGGTCACAGCCAGCCAGTTCCAGGATCTCGCCGGTGTTGCGGAAGCTGGCACCCATGACCACAGTCTGGTAGTCGTGCTGCTTGTAGTAGTCGTAAATGGCGGTGACGGAGACCACGCCCGGATCTTCGCTCGAGGTGTAGTCACGGTTGTGCTTGGCCTTGTACCAGTCGAGGATGCGACCCACGAACGGGGAGATCAGGAAGGCGCCGGCTTCGGCACAGGCACGGGCCTGAGCGAAGGAGAACAGCAGGGTCAGGTTGCACTGGATACCCTCTTTCTCCAGCACCTCGGCGGCACGGATCCCTTCCCAGGTAGAGGCCAGCTTGATCAGGATGCGATCGTTGCTGATGCCGGCTTCGTTGTAGAGGCGGATCAGTTTGCGGGCCTTGGCGATGCTGGCGTCGGTATCAAAGGAGAGACGGGCGTCCACTTCGGTGGAGATGCGGCCAGGAACTATCTTCAGCACTTCCAGACCGATGTTGACTGCCAGCTTGTCGCCCGCGTCGATGATTTGCTGTGCCTTGTCCTGGCTCTGGGATTTGGCCCAGTTGATGGCGTCTTCGATCAGTGCCGCGTATTCGGGGATCTCGGATGCCTTCAACACCAGGGAGGGGTTGGTGGTGGCATCGATGGGCTGGTAGCGCTTGATGGCTTCGATATCACCGGTATCGGCAACAACTGTGGTCAGGGCTTTCAGCTGGGTTAATTTATCGGCCATAGCAAATATCATCTCTTAATGAGGGAGGGATCCCTGGGTTGCGGGCGTGAGACGACAGTTCTGAAATAAAATTACAAAATCCCGGCGGCTCAGGCTCAGAAAAGCACGATGGGGGAGGCCCATCGCCATTGCCTGCCTAATTAATACGGATGTGGCGCATCCTGCAATAGGGGGGCTTGTATGCTTATCATCCAGTCGCCGGCAATGCGGAGAAGAAGGGGGTAAAAGTGATTGATAAAAAACGACTTTTATCCATTCTCTGCAAATGGATTTATCTCCCGATAAAAACAACTTTTTTGGTCGATCATCGGTTTTGTGTCCTCGGTCACATAAATTGTGTGGTTAGCTACTTGAAATTTTATTACGTGTAAAACGTTTGGCAAAACGGGGCCATTTTGAAATCCATTTCAGGTAAACGCTTGCGATCGTGGTTTGCTTCCCTGTGAACACATCTACCTCTATGTAGATAACTGTCGGGAGGTGCTCTTTTGGGGCTAATTTGTCAGCTGATTGATTGGATTCCAAGTTTTGTTGAAAATTTGCGTGTTAAATGAAGCGTTATTGTGGCGTACAGCTCGTTTTTGGTTTCTCAGTGATCGCGATCACTATTCTGAACTCCCTCGCTATGCTAGATTCCGCCCCTTTAGTGAACCGCTAATTCAGACACCGACAGCAAGGGGCCAGCGCAGACTGGCCATGGACGTGATAACAACGAGAGAAATATGGACACTTTGATCGCAATGCTAAACGACCTGATGTGGGGAGCCGTGCTCATCTACCTGCTCATCGGGGTCGGCATCTTCTTTACCTTTCGCCTGGGTTTTATCCAGGTCCGCCATTTCGGCCACATGTTCTCCGTGTTGCGCAATAGCCGCAAATCGGACAAAGCCGGTATCTCCTCCTTTCAAGCCCTCTGTACCAGCCTTGCCGCCCGCGTCGGTACCGGCAATCTGGCCGGTGTGGCCGTGGCCATTTACCTCGGTGGCCCGGGTGCCATCTTCTGGATGTGGCTGATTGCCTTCATCGGCATGGCGACGTCCTTCGTGGAGAGCACCCTGGCCCAGCTCTACAAGGTGAAAGACGAGGACGGCAACTACCGTGGTGGCCCCGCATACTACATGGAGCGCGGCCTCGGCATGCGCTGGATGGGGGTGGTATTCTCCCTCTGTCTGCTGCTGGCATTCGGCCTGGTGTTCAATGCGGTGCAGGCCAACTCCATCAGCCTGGCGATGAATGTGGCGTTTGGTATTCCTGATTGGGCGACCGGCCTGACGCTGGTGGTGCTCTCCGGCCTTATCATCTTCGGCGGCATTCGTGGTATCGCCCGTTTCGCCGAGCTGGTGGTGCCCTTCATGGCGCTGGCCTACATCCTGCTGGCGCTGGTGATCGTGGCGATGAATATCACCGAGTTGCCTCATGTCTTCATGCTGATCATCAAGTCCGCCTTCGGGATTGAACAAGCGGGCTCTGGTGCGATGGGTTATGCCATCTCCCAGGCGATGATCAACGGCATCAAGCGCGGTCTCTTCTCAAACGAAGCCGGTATGGGCTCAGCCCCCAACGCTGCCGCGACCGCGACCCCCTATCCGCCGCACCCGGCCTCGCAAGGCTATGTGCAGATGCTGGGGGTGTTCCTCGACACCATCGTCATCTGTACCTGTACCGCAGCCATCATACTGATGTCCGGCCAGTTTGAACCTGGCTCCGGCATCACGGGAGTCGAGCTGACCCAGCGGGCGCTCTCCTCCCAGATAGGTGGTGGTGGCAGCATCTTCATCGCGACGGCCATCTTCTTCTTCGCCTTTACCTCCATAGTGGCGAACTACTCCTACGCCGAGACTAACCTGGTGTTCCTGGAGCACAACCACAAGGGCGGTCTGGTGCTGTTCCGGATATTCGTGCTGGGCATGGTGATGTTTGGTTCAGTGGGTGAGTTGCCGACCGTGTGGGCCATGGCGGATGTCTCCATGGGGTTGATGGCTATCGTCAATCTGGTGGCCATAGTGCTGCTCTCCGGCGTGGCCATCAAGCTGGCCAAGGACTACAACGACCAGCTCAAGCTGGGCAAATTGCCCACCTTCGATGCTAACAAGTACCCCGAGATCCGCAGCCAGCTGGAAGAGGGGATCTGGGACACCCCCCCCCAGAGCAACAAGCAGGCCTGAGCCTGGTGTTAGCTGTTGTCTGATGAACAAGGGGAGCCACTGGCTCCCCTTTTGCTTGCGCGGGATCATGATTGGCGGTCGGCGCTATCGCTGTCCATCCCATGCGCGGCAGGTTTGGTGCAACTGTCGCAGCCAGATCCGCTGCCGTTGTCTCGGGGAGGGGGTGGGCTGGCGCGATTGATCTCGTCCGCCAGCAGTCGTGCTATGTGCTCTTGTCTCCTTTCGCCCCTACAGCTTATACGTCAGCGGTGGAGGGGTATCGAATGGGTAAGCCATTGAGCAAGGTCATTTTTGGGGCAACTTCACACAGACTTCACTCTGGCTCACAGTGGGCACATGGAGCTCATCTAGGCTTGCGCACGGATTGACTGTGCCAGCCATGGGGTTGGCGTTACCTACATTCATCATGAGACTCATCAAATGGAAAAAGCTCCAACCCGGTCGCTGCTGGTACTGAGTGCCCTGCTGCTCTCCCCCTTATCCCATGCAAAAGAAGCCGAGCCCCTGGCGGCCGTGGTGGATGGCGCCATCCGGCCTTTGCTCAAGGAGCACAGGGTTCCGGGCATGGCGGTCGCCGTGCTCAAAGAAGGCAAGGCGCATTACTTTAACTACGGGGTAGCGGATCAGGAGAGCGGTACTCGCGTCAGCGAGCAGACCCTGTTCGAGATTGGTTCGGTCAGCAAGACACTGACCGCGACCCTTGGCGCCTATGCCGCGGTCAAGGGTGGTTTTCAGCTGGAGGACAAAGTGAGCCAGCATGCGCCCTGGCTGAAAGGCTCCACCTTCGACGGCATCACCATGGCCGAACTCGCCACCTACAGTGCGGGCGGCCTGCCGTTGCAGTTTCCCGACGAGGTGGATTCCACCGACAAGATGCATGCCTACTATCGCCAGTGGACGCCAGCCTACCCGGCGGGGACCCATCGCCAGTACTCCAATCCCAGCATAGGCCTGTTTGGTCACCTGGCCGCGAATAGCCTGGGCCAGCCATTTGAGCAACTGATGAGCCAGACCCTGCTGCCCAAGCTGGGCTTGCATCACACCTATATCCAGGTGCCTGAGTCGGCCATGGCGAATTATGCCTACGGTTACTCGAAGGAAGACAAGCCCATCAGGGTCAATCCGGGCGTGCTGGCGGCCGAGGCTTATGGGATCAAGACCGGTTCTGCGGATCTGCTGAAGTTTGTCGAGGCGAACATGGGGTATCAGGGAGATGCAGTGGTAACAAGCGCGATCGCGCTGACCCACACAGGCTTCCATTCGGTGGGGGACATGACTCAGGGGCTGGGCTGGGAGAGCTACGCCTATCCGGTGACCGAGCAGACATTGCTGGCGGGCAACTCACCGGCGGTGAGCTTCCAGGCCAATCCGGTCACGCGCTTTGCGGTGCCCAAAGCGATGGGCGAGCAGCGGCTCTATAACAAGACGGGCTCGACCGGCGGCTTTGGCGCCTATGTGGCGTTCGTGCCGGCCAGGGGGATTGGCATCGTCATGCTGGCCAATCGCAACTATCCCATCGAGGCCAGGGTCAAGGCGGCTCACGCCATCCTGAGCCAGCTGGCGTTGTGATGATCATGCCTGCCTGACGGAATGACTTCTTCTGGGGTAAATAATGAACGCTTGTCAATACGCCGGGTCACCCCGGCGTATTTTGTCATTGTAGTCACCGGCTATCACAGCGGCTGGTCGCGGCAAGGAGAGCGCTGCTAACCTTGTCGCGGGTGGCTAGCCGTACTGCTCTTCCATCCAGGCTTCCAGAATGAGCTGGGCGGAGACCCCATCCACGCTGCCTTTGTCGAGCGCCTTGTAGCCACCCCGTTCAAACAGGCGGGCGCGGGCATCCGTGGTGGTGAGCCGCTCGTCCTTGAACTCCACCTGTTTGCCAAAACGGCCGTGCAGACGGTTGCCGAATTTGCGGGCCCGTACCGTGATCTCCTGCTCAGTGCCATCCATGTTCAGTGGCAGGCCGACCACCAGCAGATCCGGTTGCCACTCCTTGAGCAGCTTCTCGACGTCGTCCCAGTTGGGAATTCCGTCGTTGGCCTTGATGGCGCGCAGGGGCTGGGCTGTGCCGGTGAGCTCCTGGCCGATGGCGACCCCTATGCTCTTGGTGCCGTAGTCAAAGCCCATGATACTGCGTGATGACATAACTGATAAATCCTCGAAATAGAGAGCGGAGCGGGCCAGCCGATCAGCTGTGGCCGATGTCGCTGGAGAGGTGAACCGGATTCACCCCTATGCTGGCGGCGGCTTGCTGCCAGCGCTGATGGATTGGGGTCTTGAAGACAAGATCTGGATTGGGCGGGATCACCAGCCAGGCGCCGTCCACCAGCTCCTGTTCCAGTTGACCTGCACTCCAACCGGCGTAGCCGAGCGCCACCAGCCAGTGATCCGGGGCCTGCTCTGTGCCCAGGGTTTCCAGTATGTCCTTGGAAGTGGTGACCATGAGTTCATCCCCCACCTGCAGGGTGGAGTTGAACCCCGGGCGGAAGCTATGCAGCACGAAACCGCGATCGGCGTGTACCGGTCCTCCTTGTAGCACGGGTTGTTTGAGATCCGGGCTGGCCGGTGGGGCGAGCTTGAGCTGGGTCAGCATGGCGTCCAGCGACATGTCCACCGGGATGTTGACCACCAGCCCCATTGCCCCCGCTTCGTTGTGTTCGCACAGGTAGACCAGCGAACGCTCGAAATAGGGATCGGAGAGGCTTGGCATGGCGAGCAGGAAATGATTTTGCAGTGTTTGCATATGGGCCAAATATTGCAAAGGTATTTGGGGCAATTATGGCAGCTCACTCTATCGGGCAAAACTGCTTTTTATCGGTTGCGCTCCTTTCCATCGACATTGTCAGGATGGAGAGAACGTCATGGAGGCTGTTTCGATCAGACAGATGCTGATCCTGGGGCCCCTGCTGGCACCTGTGCTGCGCAAGGGCGCGCTGGGCGGGCTCACTCCCTCAGCGAGGTGATCTGTCATTTTCGTGATCGCATCACCCAGATCAACGGCATGGCACAGGAGCAGAGCAAGGTGACGGTGGAACCGTTCCGCTGCTGAGGTAGCGTGCCCCGTACGCTGGCGGGAAAC
>NZ_CAWNYS010000192.1:33345-36497 GCF_963878295.1 Aeromonas sp. HMWF014
GGGTTATTCAGGCGTTTGCCAGCCGACGCTCGATGGCATCCATCAGCATGCCGGTGATGGAGACGTCAAAGGCGGCCTCGATCTCGCGGATGCAGGTCGGGCTGGTGACGTTAATCTCGGTCAACCGATCGCCGATGATGTCGAGCCCGACGAAGATTAGGCCCTTCTCTTTCAGGGTCGGGCCCACCGCGCGGGCGATGGCCCAGTCGGCTTCGCTCAAGGGGCGTGCCTCACCACGGCCACCGGCCGCCAGGTTGCCACGGGTCTCCCCCTGCGCCGGAATGCGGGCCAGGCAGTAGGGAACCGGTTCGCCGTCCACCACCAGCACCCGCTTGTCGCCATCTTTGATGGCGGGCAGATAGGTCTGCGCCATGCAGTACTGGCTGCCATGTTCAGTCAGCGTTTCGATGATGACACCGACGTTGGCGTCATCTTCCTTCATGCGGAAGATGGAGGCGCCGCCCATGCCGTCCAGCGGTTTGAGGATCACGTCTTTGTGTTTGGCGTGGAAGGCCCGCAGCTTGTCAGAGCGACGTGTCACCAGCGTGGTCGGGGTGTGTTCGGCAAACCAGGCGGTGTAGAGCTTCTCGTTGGCGTCGCGCAGGCTCTGGGGCTTGTTGACGATAAGGCAGCCCTCATCCTCGGCCCGCTCCAGCATGTAGGTGGCGTAGATAAATTCGGTGTCGAACGGCGGATCCTTGCGCATCAGGATCACATCCAGATTGGAGAGCGGCTGATCCACCACCTCACCGAGGGTGTACCAGTCGGCATAGTCATATTTGACGGTCAGCGGGCGCATGGTGCCAAAGGCGCGACCGGCTTCCATGTAGAGATCAGACATCTCCAGATAGAAGAGCTCATAGCCGCGCTTTTGCGCCTCTTCGAGCATGGCAAAGCTGGAATCTTTCTTGATGTTGATGGCCGAAATCGGGTCCATCACTATGCCGAGTTTAATGGTCATCCGAATATCCTTCTTAATGGCTCGATTGGGTTGTAGGGTCGATTAGCACAGCGTAATCGGCCGTTTGAGGCTGCCATCATTCGATGCCGCCATGCAGCTTATCGACACTGCCCACGCAGGTATGGCACTGCCCGCAGGTATTAAGCCAGATCGCCAAAGCGGCACTGCAGCGCCGTGATGGCGGTCAGAGCGGCCGTTTCGGTGCGCAGCACCCGCGGCCCCAGCAGCATCTCCTTGAAACCTTCCTGCACGGTACGGGCGATCTCGTCGCTCGACAAGCCCCCTTCCGGGCCAATCAGCAGGCGCACCCCGTGCGTCGGCACCGGCAGTGTGCTGATGCTGTACTCGGCGCGCGGGTGCAGGTTGAGTTTGAGCTCTTGAGTCTCTTCTGCCAGCCAGGCGTCCAGCTCCATCGGCATGCGAACTTCGGGCACCAGGTTGCGACCGCACTGCTCGCAGGCGCTGATCACTACTTTCTGCCACTGCTCGCGCTTCTTCTCCAGCCTGTCCGCCGGCAGCTTGACGCCGCAGCGCTCGGAGAAGAGCGGCGTGATGCAGGTGACGCCCAGCTCGACCGATTTCTGGATGGTGAAGTCCATCTTGTCGCCCCGGCTGATCACCTGACCCAGATGGATGGCGAAGGGGGACTCCACCGATTGGGCGTCGCAGCGGTCGATGGTCACCTCCACCGACTTCTTGCCGACCAGTGCTATGGTGGCGGCATATTGATTGCCGTCGCCATTAAACAGCTCCAACTGCTGTCCCGGCTGCATGCGCAGTACCCGGCCGATATGGTTGGCGCCATCTTCTGACAGGGCGAGGGTCTGGCCAACCTGCAGGGTGGCCGCTTCATAGATACGTGGAATGCGCATGGCTGATTGTCAGTCTCTTGCTTGGAAACGCTTCAATATCTTGGCGTGAGGCCCTGTTCAAGGCTCACTCGGCTATTGACGCGCCTCATGATGGGAGGGGGCGCTCCCCCTCCTTCGTCAAATGGGGTTATTGGCACTGCTTTTCAATGAAGGGATTGGTATTGCCCTGCAACTTGCCGATGCGGCGATTGCGTTCGCACTCCCAGCCATCGGCCGGGTACTGTCTGTCCCAAGCGTCGAACAGTTTACGCTGTTGCGCCGCGAGACGCAGCCCATACTGCTGGCTCATATAGAGGTAGGCGCGGGCGATCTGGCCCCGAACCGGCCCTTTGGGTGGCTGCACCCGACGATCCTTGAAATCCACCAGCATCTGGCACTGGCCGTACTGATCCGGGGTGCCGTTCCAGTCGGAGAAGCGGTAGTTGGCGCGATCACCGTTCACCTCGCCGATGGCGGGGAATAGGTTGTGCATGTCCCCTTCCATCTGGTTGAACTCGTCGCTTTTGCCACAGTTCTTGCGGCCACCCTGTTGCCAGCACTGCAGCTGGTGGCCGAACTCCCAGGCCGGCACCACGTGTTCCCACTCGATGCGGCTGGCGCGCTTGGCTTGCTTGCGCGGTTCATAGCCGCAGCTGGCCAGATCCGGGCTCATTTTCTTGCCCTGATACTCAATCTTGCAGCCGCAGTAGAAGGTGACGGGGTGATCCTGATAGAGGCGGTTCAGATCCAGCTTGGCGGCGCGAAAGGTCTGGGCATGCAGGGGCAAACTGACCAGCAGGGCCAGGGCGAACGAAAACAGGGAACGAAACATGAAGATCCTTGGTAATGAAGTGGTCGGATGAAGAGAGGGGCACCCTAGCACAGGGTTGCGACACAGGCTGGCTTACTCCGCAGGCACAGACTCCTGCTGTTCCCGCTCCAGCGGCTGCTTGCAGCGGCGACAGTGATAGCGGGCTTCACCGCGCACCACCTTGTTGTGGCGGCGCACCGAGAGCTGATGCTGTTGGCAGTGACAACGATAGGGCATGGTCGGCTGCGCCAGTACCGCCAGATCGAAGCTGTGGGTGGTTCTGGGTTCAAGGCCGAACACTTCCCGCATCATCGACTGCCACTGGGTGCCGTGAGGCAGCACCCGTGCCTTGCCGCGCCCTTCACCCCACAGGGCATAGACCAGCAAATGGGCCACCTCGTGGGGCACCACCTCGGCCAGAAATGCCTGCTGGTTGGCCTGATAGAGGGCCGGGTTGAAGCGCAGCTCCCAGGTTTGCAGCCGTGCAGAGCCTGCCGCACGGCCCCGCATGTTGCAGTAGATCCGCGGG
>NZ_CAWNYS010000193.1:0-4525 GCF_963878295.1 Aeromonas sp. HMWF014
GTGTTAGTGCCCCCCGGGTGTGAGGGTTCGAGTCCCTCTCTTCGCACCATACTTGCTGTATGACGAGGATGATCAAAAGTGATTGTCTTTGTGCTTTAGAGTACTTAAGTAAAGAAAATTGTCTCGGTGATTAGCGCAGCCCGGTAGCGCATCTGGTTTGGGACCAGAGGGTCAAAGGTTCGAATCCTTTATCACCGACCATATTCAGAAAAACCTCGCTTAGGCGGGGTTTTTCGCTTTCTGGCGTTTGCCACCTCTCCTTTCGTTACGTCTTGTCACGTCTGTTTACACTTCTGTTGGCACTTTCTCGCCGCGGCTTCGGGTATGCTGGGCCCCAGACCCACAGCAAGTGGGCATCATTGAACACATTTCAGGCCAACATGTCATATGCACCCTAATCTCGTTCGCGTCAGCACGCTGGCGCTTGTTGTCGTGACCCTCTGCGGTTGTTCGTTCAAACCCAAGCCGGATGAGATCCTGATGGGCGCCGTGCCCAGGCAGGCTGCCAATGCCCCCTCCACCCTGGTGACCAGCGGTGGTTTCTGTGTGGCATTAAATACCCGGGATCAACTGATCACCCAGTCTTGCGACCAGACTGCCCGCCAGCAGTTCAGCTGGGATGCCGGCGCCTTGCAGCTCCAGCAGCGTTGTCTGGTGGCTAAAGAAGGGAATGAGCTCGTCATGACGGAGTGTCAGGACGAGAGTCGTCAATGGCAGTGGCAGGCGGATCGCCTGTTCAACAGCAAGGTCGAGCTGTGTCTGGACGTCGCCGGGCGCCGTCACAAGCCCGGCACACCGCTGCGGCTGGCGGAGTGTTACGGCGGCGCCAACCAGAGCTTCGAATGGAAGAGTGAAACAAGTGTTCTGGATCAGCTGAACCTCAAAAGCCTCATCTGGTGAGGCTTTTGAGGTAGAAGAGTGGCTCCCCTCAGTGTGAATGAGCGGCAGTGATGGGGTGTTCTGGCCGGTGTATCGTAACGGGCAATGGCACCAGGCGACAGACATCCTCATGGCCAGACCCCTCGAGCGAGTCGAGGCGACTGATCAGCAGGGAGTGGATCCCCTTCAGCTGATCGGCCCGGTGCAATGTGTCTATCAGCTGGCTGTGATGGTGCTGGGGGTCGCTATCCAGATAGTGGATCGGCCTGACGCCGCGCAAAATCGCCATTTGATTGAGCAGCTGGCCGTTGTCTGACAGTGCCCAGATAGGGTTGTTGAGACCGCCCCGGGAGATGGCGATGACCGCATCTCCCCGGCGGGTCAGTACGGCGATACCACAGGCGCTGTCCTGGCTGAAGGCGGAGGTCATGGCGGCCAGTGCCATACAGTGGCCGGACTGCTCTGTCTGGCTGGTGCCCCTGCGCCAGCGTGGTGGTATGGGCTCCATCTCCTGTTCGGCTCCCAGTGCGATGCGGGCCATGGCCTCGACCGCTGCTACCGGATAGAGCCCAGCCGCCGACTCGGCCGACAACATTACCGCATCCGTGCCATCCATGACCGCGTTGGCCACATCCAGTACTTCGGCCCGGGTGGGCATGGGGCTGCCGATCATCGACTCCAGCATCTGGGTCGCTGTGATGACGGGGCGACCGAGCGCGCGGCAGCGCTTGATCAGCTTCTTTTGTACGCCGGGCAGTCTGGCATCCCCGATCTCCACCCCCAGATCGCCACGGGCCACCATGATGATGTCGGCGGCGTGGATGATCTCGTCCATGGCCTCGACCGAGGCGACCACCTCTGCCCGCTCGACCTTGGCGACGATGGCTGCCTTGCTGCCGGTGGCACGAATGAGTGCTCTGGCCTCGTCGAGATCGGCGGCACAGCGGGGGAACGAGATGGCCACGAAGTCGGCGTCGAGTTGACGGGCAGTCAGGATATCTTCCCTGTCCTTGGCGGTCAGCGCCGGGGCGCTGAGGCCGCCGCCCAGCACATTGATGCCTTTGCGATTCGACAATATGCCGCCTACCAGCACGCGGGTCGTGATGTGCATCCCCTCGATCTGTTCCACCCTGAGCTGGATACGGCCATCGTCCAACAGCAGGATATTACCCGGGTACACCTCGTTCACCAGTGCCGGGTAGTCGATCCCGACCCGATATTGGTCGCCCTGCCTGTCATTGAGCTCGGCATCGAGTACGAAGGATGCTCCCGTCTGCAGCTGGATGCTGCCCGCAGTGAAGCTGGCTATGCGGATCTTGGGGCCCTGTAGATCCACGAGAATGCCGATGTGGGTATTGAGGCGCGCCGCCGTGGTGCGGATCAGTGCTGCCAGTGCCAGGTGCTGCGCCGGACTGCCGTGGGAAAAGTTCAGCCTAAAGACGTTGGCTCCCGCCAGGATCAGCTGCTCCACCATGGTGGCGGAGGAGCTTGACGGGCCCAGGGTGGCGATGATTTTGGTCTTGCGCATGGGGTTCTCCTGTTGTGACAACAAAGTAAAAGGGTGGTCACCAGACCACCCTTTCCTTGGGTATGTATCAGTAGTTGACAACTTTCTTGGCGTTCCACACCGTCAGCGCTAGCAGCATGGAGACCACCGAGGCTCCCAGCCAGAAGTACTGGGCACTGCTGAAGTCATAGTGGGTTACGCCATCGATCACGCTGGTCTTGATCAGCGCGGATGAGACCAGCTCTTGGCCGGAGGCGGCGATGTAGGAACAGAGGCCAATGAATCCCTTCACGGCGCCCACGGCCGTTTTGGGCATCAGGTCACAGGCGGTCAGGCCGGCCAGGAACACCACCAGACCACCGATGGCAAAACCGATCAGGGCGAGGGCGACCGCGTCCATCATGCGGCTCTGCGGGCCCCAGAACATCAGGCACATGCCGGCTATGTTGGCCAGACCGTACAGCAGAGTCGGGATGTGGCGGTTGGCGTTGAAGATCTTGTCGGAGATAACCCCGGCCAGGATGGCACCGAGGAAGCCGGCGATGGGGTAGGCCGACATGGCGAAACCGGCATCGATCAGGCTGTAACCTTTCTGTTCTTGCAGGTAGAGCACGGCCCAGGAGCTCATGGCGTAGCGGGACATGTACATGCAGGCGCAGGCTGCGGCGATGAGCCAGACGGTGGGCTGCTTGAGGATGAACAGCTGGGCGCGGCGGATCTCGGCCGGCTCCACTTTCTTGGCGATTTCGGCCTGCTCACCAAAGGCGACAGCTGGCTCCGGCAGGGCATAAGTCTGTGGGCGATCCTTCAGTACCAGGAACATGCACAGAGCCGCAATCAGAGAGGCAATACCTGCCCCGATAAAACCTGCTTGCCAACCGAAGTAGCTGACGACGGTGGCTGTAAGGATCCAGGAGATACCTTCCCCTATGTTGCGTGATCCACCCCATATCGAATAGACGGAACCCCGTTGCTTGGGTGAGAACCACTGGAAGATGGAGACGCAGGAAGGCGCCGAGCCAACGGATTGGAACCAGCCATTCAGACCCCACATCAGTACCAGAAAGAAGGTCGCGGTGTTCATACCCATCAGGATGGTACAGATGGATGACAGTCCCAGGGAGACCGACATGAAGCGGCCTATGTTGGCGTAATCGGAGAGGAAGCCATTGGAGAACTTGCCGACGGCGTAGGTGAACAGGAAGGCGGAGCCTATGACCCCCAGTTCCTCCAGCGTCACTATGCCGGCATCCAGCAGGGGTTTCTTGACAACGTTAAGACTCATTCTGACCACGTAAAACATGGCATAACCCAGCACCAGTCCCAGGAAAACCTGCCACTGGTACTTGCGGTAAATGGAGCGGATTTTATCGGGCGAGGCATCCATGACCGGCAAGTCTGCTCGCGTCTTGAAAAAGTTGAACATGTCGTTCTCCGTTTATATGTGGCAGCATGGTTTCAGAGGAAGTTCTGATAGCGGTTGCCATCATATGAAGGGAGAATTTCAGGCGGCAAAATGTCAGATATGGGTCAACTCTGACTCAACCATAAGGGGGTCATGAGTCAAAAGTGACATATTCAGACTGTCCTATCGATATTCAATGAATAACAATAGTGATCCCGACAGGGCGATATGAGTCAGAACTGGCTCACCCCCCATTTAATAAAATATTATCATGTGCCGAATATTAGATGTGCAGCACATAATCTGACATTGATAGCGAGCCGATAGACACCCTATGCCACTATTTTGCCGACTGCTTCCCCTCTGCTTGGTCGTGGTGATGTTGCCATTCAGATCCATTCAGGCCGCGTCATTGACCGTGCTTACCTCCTTCTCGGAGACGCCGGTCAGGGCGGTGATCGACGGTTTTGCCGAACAATATCCGGAAATCCGGGTCGAGGTTATTTATCGGCGTACCACTCCATCCTTGCGATTATTAACGGAGGCGGATGCGCCTCCCGTTGATATTATCATGTCATCGTCGCCGACTTTTTTTAACACGCTGGATAAGGCGGGTTTGCTGGCTCCCTTGCCGAACGCCACTATTCCCCCAGACTGGCTGAATCCGCATACCCTGGGATTAAGTAATAAAGTGGCGGTCGTCGGATATTCCAGCAGCGGTATCATGTATAACC
>NZ_CAWNYS010000194.1:0-5879 GCF_963878295.1 Aeromonas sp. HMWF014
CCATGGGGCTGCTCAGCAGCCTGCTCATCTTCAGCTTCTACAGCGTGGTGGGGGGCTGGACCCTGGGTTACACCGGCATGGCGCTGGCGGGTAGTTTGCAGCACGGAGACGGCGCGGCACTGACTGCTCGCTTCAACGACTATGTCGGTGATCCGCTCTGGCCCGTGCTGACCCACCTGCTGTTTGCCGCCCTCACCTGGTGGTTCGTGCAGGGCGGCGTGCAGCAGGGGGTGGAGCGCACCCTGCGCTGGATGATGCCGGCCCTGTTCATCATGATACTGCTGCTGGTGGCCTTCGGCCTCACCCTGCCCAATGCCATGGCCGGGGTGCGCCACTTCCTGATGCCGGACTTCAGCAAACTCGGCATGTCCGGGGTGCTCGATGCCATGGGGTTGGCCTTTTTCTCCCTCTCCATCGGGCTCGGGATTCACACCACCTATGGTGCCTACTTGCCTTCCAGCGACGGGGTTGGCCGTTCCAGCCTCTGGGTGGTGCTGCTGGCGAGTCTCATCGCCGTGCTGGCGGGCTTGATGATATTCCCCGTATTGGCGGCGACCGGCATAGATCCCGCCGCGGGCCCGGGCCTCACCTTCATGACCATGCCGGCGGTGTTCCAGAAGTTGCCATTCGGCCAGGGGTTGGCGGTGATCTTCTTCTCCCTGCTGGTGGTGGCTGCGCTCTCCTCTGCCATCTCGCTGTTGGAGCATCTGCAGTGCTTCCTCTGCGAGAGCTTTGGTTGGTCACGCCGTGCGGCCTGCGGCCTGATCATCGCGTTGGTGATGGTGAACGGCATTCCCGTCAGCCTGTCGTTCGGCCCCTGGGCGGATGTGACCCTGTTTGGCAAGAACATCTTCGAGCTGCTGGATTTTGTCACCTCCAACCTGATGATGCCCATGTTCGGGCTGGCGCTTACCCTGTTGCTGGGCTGGAAACTGGGTCAGCAGGGGCTGCCCCGGGGATTGGCACAACACTGGCGTATCCTGGTGATGGGTTGCTGGCGCTGGCTGGCACCGTTACTGATCGGCGGGATCCTGCTGCGCGGCTTGATATGAGGTTCGATCTTGATGGGGGGGGAGCGAGCCCCTCCCACTTTTCAACCTGACTCTGTCGAGCGCGGACTGCCAACGGGCGATGACTGCATCATCCTGATCCCTGGAAAAGGCGAGATAGAGCCATGATTCGTGAAGCACTACACCTGAGTTTGTCACGATGCGATGTGATAACCCTCGCTGTTCCAAGGTGGCATCCAGCACCATTTCGCCGACTGGAAATGCATCAATTTTGCCCAGTACCAAGCGCTGCAAGGCTTCGTCCACGGTTTGGTAGCGCACCAGATTGGTATATCCCTCGCGGGTGAGTCGTTCGTCATCGGCATTACCCAGCACAACCCCGACCCTTGGCAAGTGACGCAAGCCGTCGAGGTTCTTCAGTTTGTGTCTGGGTGACGGGGGTTGATAGATGATCACTTTATTCAGAAACAGTGGCCCTACCCATTTAAAGAGGGGCTCTCTCTCGGGTGCCCAATGGGTGACAAACAGCGCATATCCTGGCTCAAGCTTGGTCAGTGCCAGGGCCCGTTTGAAGGGATAAATCCGGATGGGATATGTTTCTCCCAGTTCATCTTGTATTTGCTGGATCAGGCGAACGGCGACCCCGTCGAGCTGGCCATCATGGTGGTAAGTAAAGGGCACGAGTTCATGGCTGAGCAGGGTCAGCGAGGGTTGTGCCGACAGTGTCAGGCTGAGGCTGAGGAGTGTTCCGATGAGCAGCGTTCGTTTCATGCACTGTCCTGTTGCATAGGCTGAATCAAGTGGCCGAACCAGGCGATCTGTCTGATCGGTGACGGGAGGTCACTGACTCATCAAGATTAAACCAAAGGGCTGGTCACAGGGGCATTATCATGGTCAATCGGGAGTCCCTGATTGATGAATATAGGTTTTTCAATGGAAGTTGAAAATTTTTACTTCTCATTGTGTCAATTTTTCTTTCCATAGTTTAGGCTGTGGCTCCTTTTTGGCGTTCAGGCCATCCTACTCATGTCATCCGTTTTCGCGCTGTCAGGCCGATTTTTCCGCTCGCAGGAGAGGTGACCTTGTACGTGCAGTTTGTCTGAATGTTCATTGCAGGGTCGCCGACAGGCGGCCTTTTTTGTGGTTGCCCGTTTGATGTTTACCCATGGAGTATCGATTTGATGTTGCGTTCCCCGGAGGTTGTATGAGCCAGGTTCAGTGGTCTTCCCGTCTTGGTCATGTGTTGGCAGCGGCCGGCACGGCGATCGGCCTTGGCGCCATCTGGAAGTTTCCCTATGTGACGGCCACCAATGGCGGTGGCGCCTTCCTGCTGGTGTTCCTGTTGTTCAGCTTCACCCTGGGGGTGGCCGTGCTGGTGGGGGAGACTCTGCTCGGCAGCCGCAGCCAGCGCGGGGTGCTCGGCGCCTTCAACAAGCTGGTTGGGCCGAACTGGCGCTGGATGGGCTACATGGGGATATTGTGCGGCTTCTTCATCTACAGCTTCTACAGTGTGGTCGGCGGCTGGACCGTGGGTTACGCGGCGCTGGCTGTGATGGGCAAGCTCAACCTGAGTGAGGGCAGTGCCCTCACCGCCCTGTTCAACGGCTACGTCAGCGATCCCTGGTGGCCCGTGCTGACCCATCTGGTGTTCGCCGGGCTCACCTGGTGGTTCGTGCAGGGTGGCATTCAGAAGGGGGTAGAGCGGGCGTTGCGCTGGATGATGCCGACCCTCTTCATCATGATGTTGCTGCTGGTGGGGGTGGGGCTCTCCATGCCCGGTTCCATGGTCGGGGTACGCCAACTGCTGCTACCTGATTTTTCCATGCTGACCGGCCAGAGTGTACTGGATGCGCTGGGGCTGGCTTTCTTCTCTCTTTCCATCGGTCTTGGCGTGCACACCACTTATGGCGCCTATCTGCCCAACAGCCAAGGTGTGCTGCGCTCCGGGGTCTGGGTGGTGACGCTGGCAAGCCTCATCTCTGTGCTGGCGGGGTTGATGATCTTCCCCGCGCTGGCCTCGACCGGCATAGATCCTGCCGCAGGTCCCGGTCTCACCTTCATGACCATGCCCGCAGTGTTCAACCATCTGCCGTTTGGCCAGGGACTGGGGGTGGTGTTCTTCCTGTTGTTGCTGGTGGCGGCGCTCTCTTCCTCCATCTCCATGCTGGAGCATCTGGTGCGCTTCACCACCGAGGAGTGGGGCTGGTCCCGCCGTGGCGCCAGCCGGCTGCTGACTTTGCTCATCATGGCCTCCGGCATTCCAGTCAGCCTGTCGTTCGGCCCCTGGAGCGAGCTGACTCTGTTTGGCAAGACCCTCTTCGACTTGCTCGACTACCTCACCTCCAACCTGATGATGCCGCTGTTCGGCCTGGTGCTGACCCTGCTGCTGGGTTGGCGACTGGGGGACAGCATATTGCCCGCCGGCCTGTCGCCCGTATTGCGCTTCGGTCTGCTCTGGTGCTGGCGACTGGTGGCGCCGCTGCTGATCGCCGGGATCCTGGTACGGGGTCTGTTGTAAATCGTGCTCTGCCTGGGGGTCTGATAGCAAGGCCCAGCCTGTGCCGGGCTTAGTTGGGGGGAGTGGCGGGCAATTGGGGGTTCAGGTGTGACCTGATCTGCTTCAGCGTCTTCTGGTACAACTCCGCATGGTGTTCCATGAAGGAGGTGCTATGGGTCAGACGCCGCTCCAGGCGGTCAACCAGCAGTGCCACCTTGGGGGCTGGCATGCCGGCGGGCCAGCACAGTTGCAGCAACTCCAGCAGTTGCCAGGCATCGCCGGGCAGCGCCGGAAACTCCTCCTGCAGGGTCAGGGCATACTGCACCGCGAGCTGATGCTGGTCGGCCACTATCGCTCTTTGCCGCTCCTGGCGCAGATAGGTCAGGCGCTGTTCACGGCGCTCCAGTTGCAGCATCTGGTCGGTGACCACCTGCTTGAACAGCTGTTGGATCAGGGGGGCCGGGGCCACCTTGGCCTCATATTGGCTGAGCTGTGTCAGGTAGCGCTGGGCGTGGTGGGGCAGGCCTGAGAATTGGCTGACGGCAAAACCGAGCAGCTGGTTGAGGTGGTTGTCCCGTGCTGTCTCCGGCGGGTGTCTGGCCAGTAACACCAGGGCTTCGTCGAAGCGGTAATCCAGGCTCAGCATCAGGGCCCGCAGCAAGGCATTCTCATGGGCGCGTAGGGCCACGGCATGACGGAGGTACTGATACTCCTGCTGCAGTGCGCTGATCCGGGCGGCCGTGGGGTAGTGCCAGATCACGGCCAGGCTGGCGTTCAGAATGAAATTCTCGATAGATATCCGGAGCTTGTGTTCAGAAAAGAAGCGCAAACTGATGGCGTTGGCCTGCTCAAGCGCCTTCCCCTCGTCTTTGAGTAGCAGGGCCAGCAGGATAGCGGCCTGGCGCCACTCGGGCTGCCAGGGTTGCTCGTGCAGCAACTGGTTGAGCACCTCCCAGGCAGATTCCCACTTTGACTCGTGCAGCAGGCAGGCCAGCTTCAGCTCCAACTGTATGCTAGGCGGCAGCCGTTCCTGATAGCGGGCCAGATCCTTGTGCGCGCTCTCCAGCTTGTTCAATCCCAGCAGTGAGTGGATCAGTCCCTTGCGCGGCCACCAAGCGTCGTATTCCTTGGTGCACATGGCATAGTGCTGGGTGGCGTGGAAGTGATTCTGCTGCTGCAGCAACATGTAACCCTTGACCCTGTCCAGCAGCGGGCCCAGCCCTTTGTGCTGCTGTTGCTGGTAGAGCAGGTCTTCACACAGGGTGCAGCCGATATGCCACTCTCTCAGCTTCATCGGGGCCGGTAGGGGACGGGTCAGCCGGGTCAGCAGCACGAAATCGCGCAGGCAGAGCGTCAACTGCTCTGTGGTGAAGGGCATGGGCAGGTGCAACGGGAAGTAGAGATCCGAGGGGGGATACTGGAGCAGATCATCATCCTCATCCAGCAACAGCAGCACGCAGCCCGGTTCGAGCAAGCCCAGATAGTGCGCCTCTTGCAGCAAGCGGATCCCTTCATGAGCCTGATGGTGATATTGGCGGCAGATGATGGCATCGAACGACTGCTGACGCAGCAGGGTGGGCAGGGTGGCGAGCTCCTTGCAATGGATCAGTTGGGATGGCGTAATACCGTGCTCATTCAGCCCCTTGTAGAGGACTGAGCTGAGCATGGCATCGTCTTCGATCAACAGGATCTGCATCTTTGGCACTCCTTCGCGGGATCACAGTACGAAGAAGTATGGTACGCGGATGGATTCAAAAAGATCTAGTTTTTATCGCCCAGCCAGGATCCTGGCTCAATCTCTCCTCCGGTCAAGATCGCGGAGGATTGATGAGAAAGACCACAGCGCCCCATAGGCGGGCGTCTGTGCCAATTTCGTTTCCCAGGCGGGATCCCACTCTCCCCCTGAGCCAGTCCACAGTTCGCCCACCGGCAGCTTGCTCGGCGCTATGCCCTGCCCCTGAAAACGCAGGGGCAGGGCCGGATCCAGAGGGCCTGTGCCCAGTGCGGGGGCATAGGCCACCACAGCGCCATAGTCCTTGGTGAGGTAGTCGCGGCTGGCCTACTGCAGGCCTGGACCTTTGGCGGAGAAGGGGCCGTCGTTCTGGCGGATCAGGCGGGGCCCCACAGATCTGGGCGTATAGGGCCAAACAGTGGCTTATAGCAGGGGATTGGGGGGCGGAGAGCCCCGTAGCAGCTGTGCCAGCCGCTCCAGCCCCTCGGCGACGCGGGCATCCGTGGCCGGTTGGCTCAGGCTCAGCCTTACCCCTTGCGGCGCGGCGAATTGGCCGGCGGCGAAGTGTTCCCCGCTCGCCACCCCGACGTCAAGGGCGTTGGCGGCCTCGGCGAACGCCTGGCTGCGCCAGGGTTCCGGT
>NZ_CAWNYS010000195.1:0-4289 GCF_963878295.1 Aeromonas sp. HMWF014
ACCCCGATGCGATCCGATTCACTGGCCAGCGCCACCGCCGAGACAAAGGCGTGTTCCGCCTCCGTCGCCAGCTCGGTGATCTTGCGCTCCGTGTCGATGAGCTGCCGATCCGTGTGCTGGCAATGGGTCTTGGCCTGGGCGATCTGGTTGTTGGTGTCCTGGATGTTGCGGGCTATCTCCTGCGCCGTGCTCGCCATCTGCGTGATGGCCGCCGCCATCTGCTGGGTCTGGGCATCCTGCTCGGCAATGTCAGAACTGGCCTCGCTGGAGGCGCTTTTCAAGTGCACCGCCAGATCTTGCAGGGCGTGGGTGGCATCATCCACCCGCCCCAGCACGGTCCGGATGCGGGCCTGCAGCAGCTTGATGTGAAAATCGGCGATGGCACTCGGTTCCTGCCCCGAATAGATGAGTCGGGTCAGGCTGTCATACTCCTTGGCCAGCTGCTGCAGGTAGCGCGGGGTGGTGATGAGCTCGTGTCGATAGAGCAGGCCCAGCAGCACCAGCGGCAGCGCCATATAGAGTGGCGCCGAGGCACCAAGCTGCATAGCCCCCAGCCAGGCCAGCGCCAGCAGCCCGGCCCCGGCGACCCCGTGGCGCAGCCATGACAGGGAGAGATGGGGCTGACGACCCCCTTGTTCGGCAGCGCGCAGACGGGCATAGGTGCGGGCGGCAAGGTGCTTCATCTGCGGATCGGCGCGGCAGCGCACCGACTGGTAACCATTGACCTTGCCCTGCTCGAAGAGGGGGGTGACATAGGCATCCACCCAGTAGTAGCGGCCATCCTGGCAGCGGTTCTTCACCATGCCGCGCCACGGCTGGCCCTGCTTGAGCTTGCCCCACAGATCGGCAAACGCGGCCTTGGGCATGTCGGGGTGGCGCACCATGTTGTGATGCTGGCCCACCAGTTCGGTACGGCTGTAGCCGGCCACCCGGCAGAAATGATCGTTGGCGTAGGTGATCACACCCTGCAGATCCGTGGTGGAGACCAGCTGTGTATCGGCAGGGAAATCGACTTCCTGATCAACAAGATGGGCCTTTTGTTCACGCATGTTGCACTCCATTCTGAGTCATTACTCAACAAAGTGTCGGGAAGTGGTCAGACCCTGTAAAGGGCGGCATGAGCAGAGTGTGACAAGGGATACCTAAACAACATTTAGCAGGAAGCCTGGCCGAATGTGAGCTACCGCCCCCATCAGGTCAGACCATCAAGGCAAGGAGAGGTGACTGGTGATGGCCTTGAACAGCACCGGATAATCATCCTCGAAATGGTGCGATCCCGGCAGGGTCACTGTGGTCAGGTTGGGCTGCTGCAACCGGAGGCAGAGCCGCACCGGAGAGTCGTCATCCGCTCCCTGTATACAGAGCATGGGCAGGGTGCGGATGACATTGACCTCTGGCTGGGTGGGGTAACTGCCCGCCTTGTCAGGCACAACTATATCGCTGACATGGATCTCGAAATCGAGGCAATCGAGGCAATCGAGGGGGAGAGCATCACAGCACCTATCAGGCTCTTGCGGTAGGGCTCGGGCAACCGATTGATAACGAAGGACACTATCTCGGCACCGAAGGAGAACCCCACCAGCGCCGCCGGGCTCAGGCTGAGGTAGTCGGGTTCGACACTGCCACAGCAGCTCCTCGATAAATTCGGGCTGGCCGATGGGATCCCCCATCACGATCCCGCCATTCCCAAAAATTGGTTGACTCACCGAGTATATTTGCCTACCTGCTGCGACGAGCCACCAGGGTGAACTTGTAGTCATCGCTCTTGAAGAAGTTGCGACTGAACTCGAACACTGTGCCATCTTGCAAGAAGCCACGGGAGACCTTCTCGATAATGGGCTTGGCGGGATCGATACCGAGCGCCTCCACCACCTGCGCCGAGGGGAGCACCGGAATGATCTCCTGCTCGCTGCGGTCGATCACCAGCTGCTTCACCTCTTCGATGTAGTGGTACTTGGAGCCCTGCATCACCGCGTAGCTGAGATCGGGGAAGAGGGCGAGCGGCATCCAGGTCTCCTCCAGCGTCACCGCAATCTGGCGAATAAAGCGCACCCGCTTGACGTAGTAGACCAGCGCCCCTTCCAGCAGATTGAGCCGCTCGGCCAGCTCGCGGTTCGCCTTGATCACCTCGAAGGCGAGAATGTCGCTGTGGGTCTCGGCCGCCGGATCGGTCACCTTCTCATAGAGGCTGGTGAGCTGATAGATGTCGTAGTTCACCTTCTCCTGCCGCACGTAGCTGCCGCTACCCTGAATGCTCTCGATGACGTTGAGTTCGGTCAGCTGCTTGAGGGCCTGACGCACCGTCACCCGGCTCACCCCGAACTGCTCGCGCAGCTCAGCTTCGGTGGGCAGGGCATCGCCGGGGGCCAGCTCACCTTGCGCAATCCACTGCTGGATGGTGTCGGCTATCTGGCGATACATGGGTTTTTTCGACACGAAAGGCCACCTCGTCGGCTCTGCGCCATGATAAATAGAAGAGGCGCCATTCTACCCCAGTTGCCCGGCAGACAAAACGGCTTGGCCTTATTTGACCTAACAAGTCACCTCGACCAAATAATACAAAAACAATACAAATAATGGATTGTATGATACCAATCACAAAAATCAGTCGGCCGGTTTGTTAGCATCGCTGTCACTTTCACCATGACGGCTTGCTGGCAAGCCAACCTGACAGAGGATCATCATGAATCTGACCAGTCTTACCGGCCCCCATCTCATCACGTTGCAAACCCGGTTTGCCGATCGGGATGCGGCCATTCATGCCCTGGCTGAGCGGCTCGATCAGGCCGGCAAGCTGCACGACAAGGCGGCCTTTCTGGCCGCGGTCATGGCCCGCGAAGCACAGGGCCCCACCGCCCTTGGCGAAGGGCTGGCGGTGCCCCACGGCAAGTGCGATGCGGTGCGCGAAGCGGCCTTTGCCGTCGCTACCCTGAGCGAGGAGCTGGGCTGGGAGGGGATCGACGGCCCCGAGCCGGTCAACCTGATCTTCATGCTGGCGATCCCGACCGATCAGGCGGGCTCCACCCATATGCAGCTGCTCACCACCCTCACCACCGCCCTGGTAGATGACGATACCCGCGAGGCGGTGCTGGCGGCCAAAAGTGCCGAGCAGCTGATGGCGCTGCTCGGTGGTGAAGGAGATAGCGGAAAACAACCGCAAAAAGAAGACAAATTAGATATAAATAAACCCACTGTGGTCTGTGTCACTGCCTGCCCGGCGGGGATCGCCCACACCTATATGGCCGCCGAGTATCTGGAAAAGGCGGGGCGCAAGCTGGGCATTCGGGTACTGGTCGAGAAACAGGGCGCCAACGGCATTGAGGATCGCCTGCCGCAAGAATCGCTCGATGCCGCCGTGGCCTGTATTTTCGCCGCCGAGGTGGCAGTCAAGGAGCAGGAGCGTTTCGCCGGCATCCCCCGGATCGAGACGCCGGTGGCCGAGCCCATTCGCCATGCCGAGCGGATCCTGAATGACGCGCTGGAGGCCGCCAAGGCCGGGCGCACCGCCCCGACGCCCAACACCAGCCAGAGCGATGCCCCAAGCGGCAAGAAGGTGAGCCTCAAGACCGAGCTCAAGCAAGCGCTGCTGAGCGGCATCTCCTTTGCCGTGCCGCTGATCGTGGCGGGCGGTACCGTGCTCGCCGTCTCTGTGCTGCTGGCCCAGATCTTCGGCCTGCAACATCTGTTTGATACCGAAAACTCCTGGCTCTGGATGTACCGAAAACTCGGCGGTGGCATGCTGGGCACCCTGATGGTGCCGGTGCTGGCGGCCTATACCGCCTATTCGCTGGCGGACAAACCGGCGCTGGGCCCGGGCTTTGCGGCGGGACTGGCCGCCAACATGATTGGCTCCGGTTTTCTCGGCGGGGTGGTCGGCGGCCTTATCGCCGGTTACCTGATGCGCTGGGTCAAGCAGCATGTGCGCCTCGGCCCCAACTTCAACGGCTTTCTCACCTTTTACCTCTATCCGGTGATCGGCACCCTGGTGGCAGGCAGCTTGATGCTGTTTGTGATCGGCCAACCGGTGGCCTGGCTCAACAACAGCCTCACCGAGTGGCTCCACGGCCTCTCCGGCACCAATGCGCTGGTACTGGGCGCCCTACTCGGCTTTATGTGCTCGTTTGACTTGGGTGGCCCGGTCAACAAGGCGGCCTACGCCTTCTGCCTCGGCGCCATGGCCAACGGCGTCTACGGCCCCTACGCCATCTTCGGTGCGGTCAAGATGGTTTCGGCCTTTACCGTCACCGCCTCCACCCTGCTGGCGCCGCGACTGTTCCAGACCTTCGAGA